>JAEWWF010000378.1 GCA_023396465.1 Pseudomonadota bacterium | reverse complement strand
ACTATGTGGACGCCTCCTATGGCGATGCCAGCGACGAAAATGCCGCCTATACCGCCAACGTCATCGCCAATCCCAAGATGACGCTGAGCGGCCGCACCATCGACGCCACCACCATCACCAAGGAACTGTTGGCCGAGCAACTGCACGAGGTGGATGGCATCGAGGCCAACGTCGCCACCGGCTACCATGCCATCGAGTTCCTGCTGTGGGGCCAGGATCTCAACGGCACCGGGCCGGGTGCCGGCAATCGTCCCGCCTCCGACTTCGACACCAAGGCTTGCACCAACGGCAACTGCGACCGCCGCATCGCCTATCTGACCACGGCGTCCAAGCTGCTGCTCGACGACCTCGCCGAGATGGTGGACGCCTGGGCCCCCGGTGGGGCCGCCCGCGCCGCCGTCACCACCGACCCGGCCAAGGGATTGGCCGCGCTCATCACCGGCATGGGCAGCCTGTCCTATGGCGAACTGGCGGGCGAGCGCATGAAGCTCGGTCTCATGCTGCATGACCCGGAGGAAGAGCACGATTGCTTCAGTGACAACACTCACTATTCGCACTTCTACAATGCCAAGGGCATCCAGAACGTCTACCAGGGCAGCTATACCCGCATCGACGGCACGGTGGTGTCCGGCCCGGCGCTCGCCGATCTGGCCAAGGCCAGCGACGGCGCGGTGGACGCGGAGATGACCAAGAGCCTCGCCGCCACCATGAGCGCCATGTCCATGCTGGTCGAGACCGCCAAGGGTGGCGAGGCCTACGACCAGATGATCGGCGCCGACAACCCGACCGGCAACGCCAAGGTGCAGGCGGCGGTGGACGCCCTGACGGCCCAGACCCGCTCGATCGAGCGGCTGGTCGCGGCGCTGGGGCTGGAAACCCTTGACTTCGAGGGGTCGGACAGCCTGGATGCGCCCGAGAAAGTGTTCGAGTAAGCAGGGCTTGGCCGGGGCGGCGCGGCGCCGCCCCGGAACCGGCCGGAGGGGATGATGATGCGATACCTGATGATCCTGGCGGCGGGGGCGGTTGTTGCCGTGTCGGCCATGGCCCCGGCGGGGGCCTCTGAGTTGTCCCCGGCGGGGGGCTCCGAACTGGCCCCGGCAACGGACTTCTCTGCCCCGGAACCCGGCGAGGACATGCCCGGCGGGGCCACCACCCACCGGAAGGCGCTCGACCGCAACGCTTTCTCCCACAGCTCGGCCAACATGGCTTTCGAGCGGGAGATGAACTTCAAGGTCGGCAACGGCTTCTTCAAGCGCCTGTGGGTGTCGGCGCCGGCTTCCACCAAGGCGGCGGACGGGCTTGGGCCGCTGTTCAACTCCAAGTCCTGTCAGCGGTGCCACCTGAAGGACGGTCGCGGCCATCCGCCGGTCGGCAACTACCCCGAGGACACCGCCGAGAGCATGTTCCTGCGGCTGTCGATCCCGCCGCAGACCGACGAGCATCGCGCCCTGTTGGCCGACCTGCGCGCCACCGTCATCGTCGAACCGACCTATGGCGAGCAGCTTCAGGATTTCGCTATTCAAGGCCATGCGGCGGAAGGCCGCATGCACATCACCTATGCCGAGGAAACGGTGGATCTGGCCGGCGGCGAGACCGTCTCGTTGCGCCGTCCCACCTACACCGTCACCGATCTTGGCTATGGCCCCATGCACCCCGATGTCATGATGTCGCCGCGCGTGGCGCCGCCGATGATCGGCCTTGGCCTGCTCGAACAGGTTCCCGAGGACCAGATCGTGGCCCTGGCCGACCCCGATGATGCCGACGGCGATGGGATCTCCGGCAAGGCCCAGCGCACCCGCGATCCGGCGACCGGGGAGGTGGCGCTGGGACGCTTCGGTTGGAAGGCTGGCAACGCCACCATCGACGCCCAGGCGCAGGGCGCCTTCGCCGGCGACATGGGCATTTCGACGCCGTTCCATCCGGCCGGGTGGGGCGAATGCACCGCCGCCCAGGGCGCGTGCCGCGAGGCTCCCGATGGCGGCGATCCGCAGTACGGCGGGCTGGAAGCGCCGCAGCAGGTGACCGATCTGGTGCTGTTCTACAGTCGCCACCTCGCCGTGCCCGCCCGTCGCGATGTCGACGACCCGCAGGTGCTGCGCGGCAAGGAGCTGTTCTATGGTGTCGGCTGCACCGGCTGCCACACGCCGAAGTTCCGCACCGCCGCCGATGGGCCGGAGCCCGAATTGCGCGATCAGCTCATCTGGCCGTACTCGGACATGTTGCTGCACGACATGGGTGAGGGGCTGGCCGACAACCGGCCGGAAGGGCTCGCCGACGGCCGCGAGTGGCGCACGGCGCCGCTGTGGGGCATCGGCCAGACCGAGGTGGTGAGCGGGCACACCAACTTCCTGCACGACGGCCGCGCCCGCTCCGTCACCGAAGCCATTCTGTGGCATGGCGGCGAGGCCGAGCGCGCGCGCGAGGCGTTCCGCACCATGCCCAAGGAGGACCGCGAGGCGCTGCTGCGGTTCGTCAACTCGCTGTGAGGATCTCGATGCGCCGCACCCTGACCGCCGCCTGTGCCGTTTTCCTCCTGCTGGGGTCGCTGCCGGCCCTGGCGGCGGGGGAGGCGGCGCCGCTGCCGACCCAGGCTTTTCTGACCGACCATCTCCAGCCCCGCCACGCCACCTTCCATCGCTCCGCCGAGGACATGCGGGAGGCCGCCGCGCGGTTCTGCGAGGCGCTGCAAACCGGCGATCTGACATCGGTGCACGCGGCCTATCACGCCGCGATGGATGCCTGGGCCGCCCTTCAGCATGTCACCTATGGCCCGATCAGCAACTTCAACCGCCGCTTCCGCATCCAGTTCTGGCCCGATCCCCGCAACGTGCTTGACCGCGATCTGGCCGGGCTGCTGCGCGATCGGCCGGAGGATGTCCTGAAGGAGCACGGTCTCACCTTCGCCAGTGTCGCCGTCCAGGGCTTTCCGACGGTGGAGCGCCTGATCCATGGCGATGGCGCCGCCGCCCTGGCGACGGGGAGCGAGGATGCCGCCTATCGCTGCCGGCTGCTGGTGGCGGTGGCGCGCAACGTGGAGCGGATCGCCGCCGACCTGACCACCGAGTGGCAGGCGGACGACGGCTGGCCGGCGGCGTTCCGCGATCCCGCCGGCTCCGGCATGGTGGGGGATGCGGGCGAGGTCGCCAGTCTGGTGCTCACCGGATTGACGACGCAGCTTCAGGCGCTGCGGGATCAGAGGCTGCTGCCGGTGCTCGGTCCGGCGCTGGCCGAGGCGGCGCCGGGCAAGGCGGAAGGGGGGCTCTCCGGTCGCTCCCTGCGCGGCATCGCCGCCAGTCTGGAGGCCGAGGCGGAAGCCTTCGACACCCTCCTGCTGCCGCCATTGACGCAGGCGGACCCCAAGCTCGCCGGCCTGATGCAACGGGCCTTCGCCCAGACCCTGGCGACGGCGCGCGGCATTTCGGTGCCGCTTGATGTGGCGGTGGCCGATCCAGACCATCGGCCGGCGGTCGAGACGCTGGCGAAGGAAATCCGGGCGCTTCAGCAACTGCTGGCGACACGGGTGGCCACGGCGCTTGGCCTGACGCTCGGGTTCAACAGCCTGGATGGAGACTGACCGATGCATCTGTCGCGCCGCCGGCTGCTTGCCGCCGCCGCCGCCGGGGTCGCCGTCGCAAGCCTGCCGTTGTCGCGGGCCTCGGCGGCGGGCGGCGGTGGGCTCTATCTGAGCGCCAACACCGGCACCGACGGCGGCCACCGTTTTTCCGCGTTCCGCGAGGACGGCACGCTGGCGTTGGATATCCCCATGCCGGGGCGGGCGCATGGCTGCATCGTGCGGCCGGGGGGCGACGAGGTGGCGGTGTTCGCCCGCCGGCCCGGCACCTTCCTGGTGGTGGCGAGCCTGAGCGCCGGCTGCGCCGTGGCGACGGTGGCGGCGGCACCGGGGCGGCACTTCTATGGGCACGGGGCGTTCAGCCGTGACGGCCGTCTACTTTACGCTGCCGAGAATGCCTATGACCAGGATGGGGCCGGGGTGCTCGGCATCTACGACGCCACCGACTCCTACCGCCGCATTGGCGAAATGGACGCGGGCGGCGTCGGGCCGCACGACGTCCGCCTGATGCCCGACGGCAAAACGCTGGTGGTGGCGGTGGGCGGCATCCAGACCCACCCGGACACCGGCCGCGTGACCCTCAACCTGGACCGCATGGACCCGTCGCTGGCCTATCTCGACGCCGGCTCCGGCACCCTTCTGGAGCAGGTCCGCCAGCCCGGGGAGTTGCATTGGAACAGCATGCGCCACCTGGCGGTCGGCCCGTCCGGCCGGGTGCTGTGCGTTCAGCAGTGGGAGGGCCCCACCACCGTCCTGCCGCCGCTGGTCGCCGTGCATGATCGCGGCCAGCCGTTGCGCCTGCTGACGGCGCCGCCCGAGGTTCACGGCCGCATGCGCAACTACTGCGGCAGCGCCGCCCTGTCCGGCGACGGCCGCGTGGCCGCCATTTCCGCCCCCCGTGGCGGGTTGGTCACTTTCTGGGACATGGAGGCGCTGGCCTTCCTGACCGCCCTGGATGTCCCGGACGGCTGCGGCGTCGCTCCGGCGGCGTCGGGCGACGGCTTCCTGCTGTCCAGCGGCATCGGCGGGGCCTGGAAAGCCGACGGCGCCGAGATGACCGCCATCCCGTTGCCGCCTGACCGGCGCTGGGACAATCAT
>JAEWWF010000310.1 GCA_023396465.1 Pseudomonadota bacterium | reverse complement strand
GCATGATACGGCCCTCCAGACAGGCCATGATACGGAAACGTGTGGCGGAATTCCAGGGCAGCGACCCAATCCACACGGTTCCCGCAGCCCCCCGAGGGAGGCAACAGGATCCGCCTTGAGGACCGTTATCCCCTCGGGCCTCACCCCTCCGGGTAACACTCCTGGAACCGTACCGGGCGGCCGAGGGGGGCGCCGATGACCTCGTCGTCGCGCATCACCACCGTGCCGCGGATCACCGTGGCCACCGCCCAGCCGGTGACGGTCTTGCCGTCGAAGGGGGTCCAGCCGCAGCGGCTGGCGATCCAGGCGTTTTCAATGGTCCGACGGGCGTTCAGGTCCACCAGCGTGAAGTCGGCGTCATAGCCCACCGCCACCCGGCCCTTGCCGGCGATGCCGAAGACGCGGGCGGGGCCGGCGCTGGTCAGGTCGACGAACCGCTCCAGCGTCAGCCGCCCGGCCGCCACATGATCGAGCATGATCGGCACCAGGGTCTGCACCCCGGTCATGCCCGACGGCGAGGCCGGATAGGTCTGGGCCTTTTCCTCCAGCGTGTGCGGCGCGTGGTCAGAGCCGATGACGTCCACCACCCCCTGGGCGATGCCCCACCACAGCATGTCCTGGTGTTCCTTCTCGCGGATGGGCGGGTTCATCTGCGCCAGGGTGCCGAGCGTCTCGTAGGCGTCGGCGGTCAGGGTCAGGTGCTGCGGCAGCACCTCCACCGTCACCAGATCCTTGTGATCCTTGAGGAACTGGATTTCCTGCGCCGTCGTCACATGCAGCACATGGACGCGCCGGCGCGCCGCCTCGGCCAGTGTCACCAGCCGCTTGGTGGCGCGCAGCGCCGTTTCCGGGTCGCGCCAGACGTGGTGGAAGCGGGGATGCGCCCCTTCGTCGGCCAGAGGCTTGCGTTCGCGCAGGCGTTCCTCGTCCTCGCAGTGGACGGCGACGCGGCGGCGGCCGCTGGCGAGCACGCGGGCGATCACCGCGTCCTGCTCCACCAGCAGCGAGCCGGTGGACGAGCCCATGAAGATCTTCACCCCGGCGCAGCCCGGCAGGGTCTCCCAGGCGCCCAGGTCATCGGCGTTGTCGGGAGCGGCGCCGATGAAGAAAGCATGGTCGCACCACGCCCGCCCCTTGGCGCGGGCCACCTTGTCGGCGATGGCCTCCGGCGTGGTGGTGGAGGGTTTGGTGTTGGGCATCTCGAAGATGGCCGTCACGCCGCCCTTGATGGCGCCGAGCGTGCCGGTGGCCAGGTCTTCCTTGTGCTCCAGACCCGGTTCGCGGAAGTGGCACTGGCTGTCGATGACGCCCGGCAGCACGTGCAGGCCGGTGCAGTCGATCACCTCCGCCGCCTCGGCCGAGGCAGGCAGGCCGAGCGCCGCGACGCGGCCGCCGCGCACGCCGATGTCGATCTGCTGGCGGCCGTTGGGCGTCAGCACGGTGCCGCTGCGGAGGATGAGGTCGTAACGGTCGGACACGGCGGGCTCTCCTGGGCTCACGGGGCGGCGGTCAGGGTGGCGAAGACATCGCCCTCCGGCAGCCGGCCGAGGATGTGGCGACGGTACCAAAGGGCATAGAACAGCAACGTCCAGGCGGCGAAGCGGGCACGCCGGTCGCCGCTGGTGAAGAGATGGCGGCCGGCTTCGGGGTCCACAAGCTCCACCACGCCGGGCTGGGCCACCACCATGGGGCCGAGCATGGCGCCGTGGCGGGCGATCCATTCCCCCACCGGCACGGTGAAGCCGCGCTTGGGCGTGAACGGCTGCGCCGCCGGCAGGTGGCGCTGCAGCCACTGCCGCAGCAGCCACTTGCCCTGGCCGCCGCGCACCTTCAGGCGGTCCGGCAGGGCGAAGGCGAAGGCGGCCAGCGGCACGTCCAGGAACGGCACCCGCCCCTCGACGCCATGGGCCATCAGGCAGCGGTCGAGCTTGCCGAGCAGGTCGTTGGGCAGCCAGTCCGCGATATCAAGCGCCTGCGCCTGCTGCAACCGGGTGCGCCAGCCGGCCGACGCCGCCGCCGCCTCGGCCGCCGCGAAGCCGCTGCGCCAGCCATCGGCCGGGCGCCGCAGCACCCCCAGGCCATCGAAGGTGCCCTTGCGGCGCATGGGGCGGGTGAAGGGCCACGGCCGCATGGCATGGCGATAGCGGCCATAGCCGCCGAACAGCTCGTCGCCGCCTTCGCCGGACAGGATCACCTTCACCGCCTTGCGCGCCTCGCGGGCTAGCAGCCAGGTGGGCACGATGGCGTAGTCGGCGGCGGGGTCGTCCATGGCGGCGGCGATGGCCGGCAGGTGGTCCCAGAAATCCGTCTCGGTGACCGCCACCTCCACATGTTCCGCCCCGGCCGCCCTGGCGACCGCGCGGGCATGGTCGCGCTCGTCATGCACCCCGGTTTCCGGGAAGCCGGCGGTGAAGGCCAGCACCGGCGACGGGTTGAGCCGCGCCATCATGGCCAGCACGGCCGAACTGTCGACACCGCCCGACAGGAA
Source organism: Pseudomonadota bacterium (assembly GCA_023396465.1). Lineage (GTDB taxonomy): Bacteria > Pseudomonadota > Alphaproteobacteria > Rhodospirillales > Rhodospirillaceae > Caenispirillum. The sequence goes on along the minus strand of JAEWWF010000310.1, from coordinate 3,234 downwards.
CATGCCATAGGGCACGTCGGAGCGCTGGTGCAGGTCCACGGTTTCGGCGAACAGGCGGTCGAAGGCTTCCAGCGCCGCCCCGTCGCGCCGCACCGGCGCCGGCGTGCCCGGTGGCGGCAGGGCGGACAGGCGGCGGCGGTCGATGACGCGGCCGCGCTCCACCACCAGCGTCTCGCCGGGCAGCACGCGGCGAATGCCGGAGAACAGGGTAGCGGCGCCGGTGGTGAATTGAAGGTTCAGCAGTTCGTCGCGCGGCCCATCCGCCACCCGGGCCGGCACCACCCCGGCGGCGACCAGGGCCGCCGGTTCGCTGGCGAAGGCGAACAGGCGGTCGGTCTCGGCGTAGTACAGCGGCTTGATGCCGAAGGGGTCGCGCGCCAGCACCAGCCGCCCGGCCGCCGGGTCGTGCAGGGCGATGGCGTACATGCCGCGCAGGGCGTCGGTGAAGGCGAGGCCGCGCCGGCGGTAGAGCGCCAGCGGCGGCTCGCAGTCGGATTGGGTACGGAAGCTCTCGCCCGGCAGGTCGTCCCGCAGTTCGCGGTAGTTGTAGATCTCGCCGTTGGCCACCAGCGCCAGATCGCCGGGACCAAACAGCGGCTGGTCGCCGGTGGCGAGGTCGATGATCGCCAGCCGACCGTGGCCAAGCGTGACGTCGGCATTGGAATACACACCGGACCCATCCGGCCCGCGATGGCCGAAGGCGGCCACCATGCGCTCCACCAGCGCGGCGGGCACGGGGGAGCCGTCGCGGCTCATGGCTCCGGCGATGCCGCACATGCGCCTATTCCACCGGCACGGCGGCGGCGGCCTTGTCGGCGATCACCTGCCGGAAGAAATCGCGGTACTGCGCCACCACCTGCGCCTCGGTGAACTCGGCTTCATAGGCGGCGCGGCCGGCGGCGGCGAGGCGGCCACGCAGGTCCTTGTCGCGCAGCGTCCGCTTGATGGCGTCGGCCAGCGCGATCACGTCGTCCACCGGCGTCAGCAGGCCGTTGTCGCCGTCGCGGATCAGCGTCGCCGGTCCCTGGCTGGCGGTGGCGATGACCGGACGGTCGTGAGCCCAGGCCTCGATCACCACGTTGCCGAGCGGCTCGTGCCGCGACGGGCAGACGAACAGGTCGGCGGCGGCATAGAGCGCCGCCACGTCCTCGCGCCAGCCGAGGAACCGCACCCGTGGCTTGATGCCCAGCGCCTGGGCCTGATCCTCCAGCGCCTGGCGCAGCGGGCCGTCGCCAGCGATCCACAGGTAGCAGTCGGACAGCCGCGCCACCGCCTTCAACAGCACGTCGAAGCCCTTGTTCTCGTGCAGGCGGCCGAGGGCGAAGATGAGCGGCACCGTGTCGGGGGTGTAGTTGGGCTTGCGCGGCGCCGGCGGCGCCTGTTCGGCATTGACGAAGTTGGGCAGGTAATGCGCCCGCTCCGCCGGCCAGCCGTTGTTCACCAGATAGTCGACGATGTCGTGGGTATTGCCGACCAGATGATCGCAGCCGCGATAGTATTTCAGGTCGTAGTAACCGCCCAGGCGGGCGACGTGGACGAAGCCCTCCGCCTTGGGGCAGAAGCTGGTGGCGCGGTTCATCCAGGTCAGCACCACGTGCGGCTGGAACCGCTCGATCTCGCGCTTGAAGGCGGGCTTGGTGCGGAAGTCGAATCGGCCGCCGAAGGGCAGTTCCACCGGGTTGAGGCCGGCCTCGCGCAGCTTGCGCCCCCGTTCGGCGTTCTGGCGCAGCAGGACATGCTGCTGGATGCCGGCGCGGTGCAGCGCCACCACCAGCCGCTCGAAGAACAGTTCCGCGCCACCATGCTCGGCGCCGGCCATCGCCTGTAGAACCCGCAAGTGCTCCATTCTCCACCTGTGCGTCGAGGGACGACCGCACCGGGTGCGGCGGCCGAAGTCCATCCAGCGTCAGCCGCGCCCGGCGGTCAAGGAAAACACGTCAGCGCCGCCGCAGCACCTGCGCATCCCAGGCCTGCGCCACCGCGTCCCAACCGCTATCGGCGCGGCGGGCGACGGCACCGGCGTGCAGGCGCGTCCACAAGCCGTCATCGCGCAGGATGGCGATCACCCCCTCCGCCAGCCGGTCGAGGTCGGGTGCGATGAGGCCGTCGATGCCGTCGCGCACCCGTTCCCGCAGCGAGCCGATGCCGCGCGTCGCCACCGGCAGCCCCAGGCACAGCGCCTCGGCGGCGGCAAGGCAGAAGGTTTCATCCTTGTGACCGGGGTAGAGCATGACGCGGCTGGCCCGCAGGGCGGCCACCAGCTCCGGCTTGGCGACGCGGGGGTGCAGCACGATGCCGGCCGCCGCTATCTCCTCGGCGCCGCGCACCGGCTCCGGCTTGCCGGTGTAGACGTGGAACTCGGCCCCCGGCACCGCCGGGCGGATGCGGTCGATCCACAGGCCGATCATGTCGTTGAGGCCGCGATAAGCCTGCGAGGTGAAGATGGCGCACGGCGGTGGCGGCGGCTCGGCCGGCAGCGGCGGGGCGGCCAGGAAATCGCCGGACACGCCGAGCGGGATGACGATGCGGCGGCGGAAGGGGTGCAGGCGGCTGGTGTCGCGCCGGTGCAGGTCGCCGACGAACACCACCTCCGGCCGATAGCGCAGGAAGGCGCCCATGTGCCCCTTGCGGATGGTCTTTTCCACCCGCAAACGGTTGTGCAGCCAGGTGACGGCGCGGGCGCCGGCGCGGAAAGCCCCGGGCGCCTCGTCGAACAGGCGGGGGTCGTTGTTGACGATCACCACGTCGGCGGTCTCGCCGCGCGCCTGTGCCCGCGGCATCCAGCGCACGCCGGCCACTTCCACCGGCGCCGCCACGGCGTTGGCGACCGCCACCGCGTGGCCCAGGCGGGCGAGGTGGCGCGACAGTTCCACCGTCGCCGTCTCGATGCCGCCCAGCGCCTTCTCCCCCATGGAGCCGCCATGGTAGGGGGTGCTGGTGCTGTCGATGAAAAGAACCTTCACGATGGCGCGTCCCCTTGCCGCGACCGCCGGGTCAGGCCGATCACCAGCACCACCGGCAGCCACAGGATGTACCAGTTTTCCTCCGGCGAGCGGATGATGGAGCCGAGATCGGTCATCCCCGCCACCGCCGGCAGTGTCAAAGCCGCCGCCAGCATCGCCCGCTGCCGCCCCTCGGCCCGGCGAAGCGCCCGCCACGCCAGCGTCGCCAGCAGCGCCAGCACCAGCGCCAGCCCGACCACGCCGGTGTAGTAGAAGGCGGAGACATACAGGC
>JAEWWF010000259.1 GCA_023396465.1 Pseudomonadota bacterium | reverse complement strand
GTGGCGCGGCAGCCAGATGGTGAAGGTCGCCCCCTCCCCCGGCTCGCTCTCGACGAAGATGAACCCTTCGGTCTGCCGCACGATGCCGTAGACGGTGGAGAGTCCGAGGCCGGTGCCGGCGCCGGTGATGCCCACCTTGGTGGAGAAGAACGGCTCGAAGATGCGGCCCAGGTGCTCCGGCCGGATGCCGGTGCCGGTGTCGGCGACGGCGATTTCCACATAGCGGCCGGGTGGCACCTCCTCCACGCCACGGCGGCGGGCCACCGGCACGTCCACCACGCCGGTACGGATGGTCAGGGTGCCACCGCCCGGCATGGCATCGCGGGCATTGACGGCAAGGTTGATGATGACCTGATCGAATTGGCCGGGATCGACCCGCACCAGCCCCAGTTCCCGGCCATGAACCATGCTCAGACTGACCTGCTCGCCCAGCAGCCGGCGCAGCAGGTGGGACAGTTCCGACAGCGCGTCGGTGGCGTTCAGCAGCTTGGGCAGCAGCGGCTGACGGCGCGAGAACGCCAGCAACTGCCGCACCAGATTGGCCGCCCGGTTGGCGTTCTGCTTGATCTGCATGATGTCGGCGAAACTGGGATCGCCAGCGCCGTGGCGCTGGAGCAGCAGATCGCAGAAGCCGATCATGGCGGTCAGCAGGTTGTTGAAATCATGGGCGACGCCCCCCGCCAATTGCCCCATGGCCTGCATCTTCTGGGCCTGGGCGAACTGCATCTCCAGGTTCTTCTGCTCGGTGGTATCGACCGCATGCACCAGGAAGCCGCGCACGCCGCCGTCACCCTCGCCCCCCGTCCCCAGCACCGCCACCGCCAGCGAACAAACCCGCTCCGTCGCTTCGGCCAGCCGCGCGTCGATCCTGGCCACCGCCCCCGCCTCGCCGGACAGCGCCATGCGCGACAGCAGGGCTTCCAGCAAGTCGCGGTCATCGCCGTCGAGCAGGTCGGTCAGCGGCCGGTCGGTCAGATCGCCCTGCCCCAGGCGCACCAGTTGGCTGAAGGCGGCGTTCACCGCCTCCAGCGCCCCCGACTGATCGAGCACCGCCAGCGCCGTCGGCGCCCGCTCGAACAGGCGGCGGAAGGGGGCGTCGGCGGCCGATGGCCGACGCCGCTCGCCGGGTGCCGCCAGGGCGCGCGGGGTGACGTCGTCCAGGCGCAGAACGGCGGTGCGGGTGCGGGTTTCGCCGCCATCGTCGAACACATCCTGGGCGACGAAGCAGGGCAGCGGCTGCCCGCCACGGGTGCGGTAGACGACGACGCCGCGCCAGGTGCCATCCCCTTCCGGCCCCGGCCCCTCGTGCAGCAGATCGTCGACCAGCAGGCCGCTCAGATCCCCCGGCTCCCAATCCAGCCACTCGGCGAAGCGTTGATTGGCGAACCGGACACGGCCGTCGATGTCGGCGGAATAGGCTCCAACCGGCAGGAAATAGAGGAAGTCCGACAGGTCGTCGCGCTCGCGCCGCAGCACCTCGTCGATGGCGCGGCGGGCGGTGACGTCCTCCGCCTCCCACAGCACGGCCCCCTGGGGCGCCGGGGCCGGGGCCGGACCGACGGAGACACGCAGCCACTCCGGCCCGCCGACCATGTCCATGGTCAGCGGCACGTCGACGATCTCGCGCATGGGCAGGGAAGCGGCGACCCGTAGCCGGCCGACGCTGACATGACCCTCGTCATCGCCGCGAGTGACCCGCCGTTCCAGCTCCGCCAGCGCCCCCTCGGCGCCCCAGCGGGCGCGGGCGGCGGCATTGGCGGCAAGCACGCCGCCGTTGCGTTCGACGATCTGGCGCGGCCGCGGATCGGCGTCGCGCAAGGCGGTTTCCGCCGCCGCCCGCCGCCTCTCCTCCGGCCGCCAGCGCCGATGACGCAGCCACAGGGCGACCAGGGCGAGGCCAGGCGGCGCGGCCCCCAACGCCATCCAGGCCAGCGCCTGAAGGACCGAGACCTCAGAGACGGACACGCTGCCCGTCCTTCTTCTTCTGCTTCATGACGAAACCGATGACCTCGGCCACCGCCTTGTAATGCTCCTGCGGGATTTCCTCCTCCAGATCCACCGCCTTGAACAGGGCACGGGCGAGCGGCGGATTCTCGACGATCGGCACGTCGTTCTCCTCGGCGATCTCGCGGATCTTCAGGGCAATCAGATCCTGCCCCTTGGCCACCACCGTCGGGGCGGCCATCTTCTCCATCTCGTATTTCAACGCGACGGCGAAGTGGGTCGGGTTGGTGATGACCACGTTGGCGTCGGGCACCGCCGACATCATGCGCTGCCGGGCGCGCTGCTGGCGCAGTTGGCGGATCTTGCCCTTGATCTGCGGGTCGCCTTCCTGGTCCTTGAACTCTTCCTTCAGTTCCTGCTTGCTCATCTTCAGGCTGTCGCGGTGCTGGTGGCGCTGCCACAGGAAGTCGGCGGTGGCGAGCACGAGCACGGCCGCCACCACCGCCGCCAACAGAAGAACGACCATCAGATGGGTATGGTCGAGCGTGACCATCAACGGCTCGTCGACCATCTGCTCGGGGCTGCGGAAGAACGGCACCACCGCCAGCACGCCGACCACCGTGACGATCGCCACCTTGGCCACCGACTTGAGGAACTCGACCAGCGAGTTCTTCGAGAAAATCTTCTTGAAGCCCTTGATGATGCTGATGTTGCTGAGCTTGGGCTCCAGCTTCTTCGGGGTGAACAGCAGGCCGACCTGGGAGGTGGTTCCGACAATGGCGAGGATGGACAGCAGGCCGATGGGCAGCACCAGCCACAGCGACACCTCCCACAGAACCGAGGCGAACAGCTGACGGGTGCCCTCGGGCGACAGATCCACCCGAGCCATGCGGTCGATGAAGCTTTGCAGGTAATCGCGCAAACCGGCCATCACCCACGGCGCCAGCAGCCACATGACCACCAGCGCGCCGACCAGCATGAACAGCGTGCGCAGTTCCTGCGACACGGCGACCTGACCGTCTTCCTGGGCTTTCTCAAGCCGTCGGGCGGTCGGCTCTTCTGTTTTGGAGTCCTTGTCTTCGTCGGCCAAGGCTCACCCTCCGCCCCCGACCGGCAAAAAGCCGGTCAGACTGGTTTCAAAGTACCGCAGGAACACGAACATCATCCCCGGCAGGGCCACCGCCAGCGCCGCCAGACCGAACATGATCTGCAACGGCAGGCCGATGAAAAAGACGTTCATCTGCGGCGACAGACGCGACAGCAGCCCCATGCCGATCTGGAACACCAGGTTGAACACCAGGAACGGCGACGCGATCTGCAACCCGATCAGAAACGAATCGTCCATGGTATCGGTCAGCACCGCCAGCACGTCACCGATGATGAAGGTATCGCCGGCCGGCGGGAAGGTCACGTAGCTCGCCACCAACGCCTGGATCATCAGATGGTGCATGTCCAGCGCGAACATCAGCACCAGCGCCAGGACGGTCAGGAAGCCGATGATCATGGCGCCCTGACTTTCGGTCACCGGGTCGAACACCATGGCGCTCATCAGGCCGGTGTCACGGCCGATGGAGGTGCCGGCCACCGTCAGCGCCGTCATCAGGAACTGGGCGAAGATACCGAGGAACAGCCCCACCAGCACCTCGCCGCCCACCAACAGCAGCAGCCCCGCCGTGGTCGGCGGCAGATCGGGCAGGGAGCGGGCCAGCAGCGGCGTGATCACCAGGGTGATGACCAAGGCCATGGCGAGGCGCACGCGCACGGGGACGTAGCTGGCCGAGAACCCCGGCAGGAACATGAACATCGCCCCCAGCCGCGCGAACACGAGCATGAACGCGAACACGTTCGACGTCAGGAATTCGGCGAGCATGGGCGGCGGGCCCCTCCGGCGGTGGGGCGGGAGGCGCCGCCCGGCGCCGGCCCGCCGCGGGCAGGATGGCGGTCTATTGCAGGTTGATCACGTTGTCCATCATCCGCAGCCAGAACTCGTCGATCTGGCGGATCATGAACGGCAGCGTGAACAGGATCGTGACGAACATCACCAGGATCTTCGGCACGAAGGTCAGGGTCATTTCCTGGATATGGGTCAGCGTCTGCAACAGCGACACCAACACGCCGACCGCCAACGCGACCAGCAGCGTCGGCCCGGCGATCTTGAGCAGGGTCCAGATGCCGTCTCGGGCGATATCGACGATCACGCTTTCATTCATGGCCCGATGTCACGGCACGCGGCATGGAGAGACGGAACAACAGTGGCCGCCCGTCAGATCGGCATCTTGAGGATTTCCTGGTAAGCCGACACCACCCGGTCGCGGATGGTCACCACGGTGTCGAGCGCCATCTCGGCATTGGCCACCGCCATCACCACGTCGCGCATGTCGGCCTGGCCGTTGATGGCCTGCATCTGCACCTCTTCCGACTTGAGGCCGAGGTCGCGGGCCTCCCGCAGGCTGTCCTTCACCAGCGAGGCGAAGGCAGACCCCTGGCCGGACTCGACCGCCGGTTCGGGGCGCCCCTCGGCGACCGAGCGGGCGGCGCTGTTGTAGGCGTTGATGGCGTTGGAGAAGCTGACGGCCATGTCTCTTACTCTCTCTCAGCAGGGGCGAACGGGCGGACAACCACCCGTCAGCGCAGCAGGTCCACGGTCTTCGATGCCAGCAGCTTGGACACCTGGATGACGTTCATGTTGGCCTCGTAGGACCGTTCCGCCTCGCGCAGGTCCATCAGTTCGACCAGCGGGTTGACGTTCGGCGTCATCACATAGCCGTTCTCGTCGGCGGCGGGATGGCCGGGATCGTACTTGCGGCCGAAGGCGCTCATGTCCTCGGTCATGCGGCGGATCACCGGCTTCACCGCGTCCAATTCCTGATCCATCAGGTTGCGGAAGGTGACCAGCTTGCGGCGGTAGGGCTCGCCGCCCGGCATGGTGGACAGCGAATTGGCGTTGGCGAGGTTTTCCGACGTCACGCGAATGCGCTTGGACTGCGCCTTCATGCCGGCGGAGGCGATGGCGGAGCTTTTCGACAGATCATCCATGGCGGCTTACCCGTCCTTCCTCAGCCCTGGCCTTTGCCAAGAGCGGTCTTCATCATCTTCACGTTCTTCTGGAACAGGTTGAGCGCGAGGGTGTATTCGCCCTTCACCTTGCCCACCTTTTCCATCTGCTCTTCCAGGACCACCCGGTTGCCGTCGATGCTTTCCTCATACGGCTTGCCGTGGGAATCCTCGTAGAACGGGCCACGGGTCGGCAGGGTACCCGGCAGATGCCGCGCATCGGTCTGTGCCACCTGCACCTGGGGCTCCATCACACTCTTGATTTCCTTGGCGAAATCAAGCTCCCGCAAATCCTTGGCGCGGTAGTCGGGGGTATTGGCATTGGCGATGTTCTGGGCGAGTACCTTCTGGCGCTGGGCGAGCCAGTCCAGCTTGGTCTTCGCCATGCGGAACAGTCCCAGGTTCTGAAGGTCCATCCATCTTCTCCATGCACCAGCGCCGGACGACTCCCGACACGCCTGGGAGCATAATCACCCGTCTCCGTTTAAGGAACGGTAAACCGGATGGCGCCATCCCCGCGCCCGCTACCCCCTCTTTATAACCCTGAGGTCTTCATTCTTTCTTAAGCGCGGTCAAAGCATCCTCGGTACCGGACCCCCATGCCGGAGCTGCCTCGCCATGGCCGATGACCACGACATGCGCGCGCGACACCCGACGCCGCCGCATGCCGTCGCCGTGGCCTTGGCCTGGGACCCCGAGACGGACACGGCGCCGCGCGTCACCGCCTCGGGTCGCGGCCACGTCGCCGAGCAGATCCTGCAACTGGCCTGGGCCAGCGGCGTGCGCGTGCGCGAGGACGCCGATCTGGCGCAGATCCTGGCCACCATCGACCTCGACATGGAAATTCCGGTCGAGGCCTACGCGGCGGTGGCCGAGATCATGCTGTATGTCTACCGCGCCAACGGACAGGAGATCCCGCCGCCAGCCCCGGCGGGCGCAATCGGCCCATGAGCAGCGAGCGCTTCGAATCACTCCGGCTTGATCTGGACAAGGTCGCCTCGGTCATCGCAACCGGGCGGCGCCTGCTGGCGCAGGGTCGCACGCTCGACCTGTCGGCGCTGGAGGGCAAGATCGCCGCCGCCTGCACCGCCATCACCGAACTGCCGCGCGAGGAAGCCCGCGCCCTGCTGCCAGCGCTGGAGGCGGTGCTGGACGGGCTCGACGAGCTTGAACAGGATCTGAAAAGCCAGTACGCAGCACACCTCGGGCGCGGCGCGCCGACCAATCCCACCACCGCCGCCGCCACCTACCGCCGCACCCAGACCGAGACCGATTGAGCCCCGCCGCCGCGCGCCCATGGATGCCACCGTCTACCTCCGCCTCATCCTCGCCCTGGTGCTGGTCGTCGGCCTCGTGCTGCTGGCCGGCTGGGCGGCACGCCGCTTCGGCCTGGCGCCGAACGCCTCATCCGGCCGGCGCGGACGGCGTGGGCGGCGGCTCGGCATTGTCGAGGTGACGGCCCTGGACGCCCGCCGCCGGCTGGTGCTCATTCGCCGCGACGACCGGGAACACCTGCTGCTGCTCGGTCCCCAGCGCGACCTGCTGATCGAGGCGGGCATCCCCGCCCCGCCCGAAGACCTGCCCGCCGGCGACGGCACCGACCCCGCGCCGCCTGCCCTGCCGCACCGGCCGAACGATCCGGCGCCCATGCCCGCGCCCCAGGAGGACGCCCGATGACCCCGCCCCGCCGCCTGCTCGGCTTCGGCGCCCTGGCCGCCCTGGTTGCCGGCATGCTGGCCCTGGCCCTGCCGCACGAGGCGCTGGCACAGTCCATCAGCGTCGAACTGGGCGACGATACCGGGTCCACCACCCGGCGCATCGTGCAGTTGGTGATGCTGATCACGGTCATCACCCTGGCGCCGTCCATCCTGCTGATGGTCACCAGTTTCGTGCGCATCGTGGTGGTGTTCTCCATCCTGCGCGTCGCCATGGGCACCAACACCACGCCGCCCAACATGGTGCTGGTCAGCCTTGCCATGTTCCTGACCTTCTTCATCATGCAGCCGGTGTTTGAAACCGCCTGGGACGCGGCGGTGGTGCCCATGGTCAACGAGCAGATCGACGAGTTCGAGGCTTTCGACCTCGCCGTGGCGCCCTTCCACGAGTTCATGATGCGGCATGTCCGCGAGCGCGACCTCGCCCTGTTCATGGATATCGCCGGCGTCGAGGAACCCGACACGCCGGAAGCGGTCCCCCTGCGCACCCTGGTTCCCGCCTTCATGATCAGCGAGTTGCGGCGCGCCTTCGAGATCGGCTTCCTGATCTACGTGCCCTTCATCGTCATCGACATGGTGGTCGCCTCGGTGCTGATGTCCATGGGCATGATGATGCTGCCGCCGATGATGCTGGCGCTGCCATTCAAGCTGATCTTCTTCGTGCTGGTGGATGGCTGGTACGTGCTGGTCGGCAGTCTGGTGCAGAGCTTCGGCGGATAGCGCCATGCCCCCCGCCGCCGCCCTCGCCCTGCTGATCGCCGCCACCCTCGGCCCGGCCCCGGCCGGCGCGGCGGACGGCGAGGCGGCCGCCGTCGCCTTCACCTGCTTCATGGCCTATGGCGAGGCCCAGTCCGCCGCCCGCAGCGACGTCGGCCGCCGCCTGCCGGCCGAAGCGGCGGGCCGGCTGTCACGCCACATCGACGGACTCGACCTGACGGCGGCGGAGCGCGAGGCGGCGGTGGCGACGGCACGCGACCGCTACCTCGCCGCCCATCCCGACGCCCTGCGGCGGGACTGCGACCGGCTGGTGAAGGCCCTGCCGCCGACAAACGGTTGACACCGGCAGCCCTTTCCGCCCACCATCCTGCCAGTTCCAGGGGAGCCCCGTTAGGGGGCTGAGAAACCGCCGGGCCTTGGCCGACGCGGAGACCCTTTGAACCTGATCCGGCTCGTACCGGCGTAGGGAGGAAACAGGTCTCGGCCACGGCGCCGGCGCGCCCGCCATCCAGGGCACCCGCCGCCCCGCCCGCCCGCAGACCGCACCCATTCCGCCACAGCGCAGGCGACAGCCGGATCTCCCGACGTCATCCGATCGAGGAGATCCCGTGTCATGCCCGATACCCGCCCCCAGCCCGGCCCCGCCGCCGGCCCCGACGGCTTCAGCGTCTCCACCGGGCCGCTGCCCTCCAGCCGCAAGGTCCACCTGCCCGGCACCCTGCACCCTGACGTGCGCGTCGCCATGCGCGAGATCGACCTGGAGCCCTCCTCCGGCGAACCGCCGGTGCGCGTCTACGACAGTTCCGGCCCCTACACCGACCCCGCCACCGTCATCGACATCCGCCGCGGCCTGCCGCCCCTGCGCGCCGCCTGGATCGCCGCCCGCGGCGATGTCGAGGCC
>JAEWWF010000255.1 GCA_023396465.1 Pseudomonadota bacterium | reverse complement strand
GGCTTCGATGGTGCGCGGGCTGGCGCCCCGCTCGGCGACCATCATTTCAAGGAACCGCTCGACGTGACGGGAGGTCATGGAGTGCGGACCTGCGGAGTGAACAGGGAGGGACGGTCGCCGCCGCGTGCCGGATCACACACCGGCGGCGGCCATGGCTTCCAGGGCCAGGGCTTTGGCGTCGGCCTCCAGGCCGATGCGCCGCAACGCCGCGACGGCACGGAACAGCGCCTCGGGGTGGACCACCGCCGGACCTTCGTTGCCCAGCGCGATGAGCGCCAGGGCGACCGTCTCGCCGATCCGCCCCTGCGCCGCTGCCAGGTCCAGCGCCCGCAGGATGGCGGCGTCGGGCACCGGACGGGCATCGACGGTGGCGTCGGTGAGCGGCATCAGCCAGTCGGCGGAGGCCACAGGCTCGCCCAGGGCTTGCAGGAGGCCGAGCACCAGGGTGTGGCGGCGGTCGATCTCCGGCTTGGGCGTGCCGGGTGGTTGGGTGGCGCGCCAGGCGGTGAGCATCTCCGGGCTGAAGGGTGCGGCGGCGGGGGCCTCGGCCACCCGCTCGTAAGGCCACAGGGCGCGTAGCGCGGCGGCGGCGGCGGGTGCCGCATCCTGGCGCAGGCGGGCCTCCTGAAGCCAGGGGCGGGCGGCATCGGCACGGCCGGTGGCGAACAGGGCGCGGCCGGCGGTGGCGGTCATCTCCGGCAGCGGCGGCAAGGCGGCGAGGGCATCGGCATGGAGCTTGGCCGTCGCCCCATAGAGCGGCGAGAAACGTGCTCCCTCCAGCGCCGCCGCCATCACCGCCGGATCGCTCTGGCGGGCGTTGCGCTGGTAGAGGCGGGCCCGCTCTCGCGGCGTGTTGGGTTGGGTGCCGGCCGGGGCAGAAAGCTCGGCCTCGCTAAACGTTTCGGCGGCATAGAGGCGGGCCAGATCGGGACTGGTCAGCGCGCCCATGGCCGCCGCCCGTTCGGCCAGCGCCAGCCGGTCGGCGGCCGGACCGTGGGCGGCGACGGCGGCCAGCAACCACGGCTCGGCACCGGCGCCGAGGGCGTCGACCGGCAGATCCTTGCCCACCGCCCGCACCATGGCGAGCAGCAACGGATTGGGCGCCGGCATGGTCTTCAGGGCCGCCGGCTTGACGCCCGACAGCTGATCGGCCGCCCAGTAGAAGGGGGCGTCATCGTGGCCGGTCTCGCGCAGCATGGCCAGAGTCAGCTGGGCCGAATCCGGCTTGCGGTCGAGCAGGTCGCAGAAGGCGGCGACCTTCTGCCAATAGGGGCTGTCGAAGGCGGCGAGCCCGTCGCGTGCCTGCGGGCAGACCTCGGCCGGCACCGCTTCGGCGGTGGCCTGGGCCAGCAGGGCGTCGACCAGGGCACGCCGCAGGGGTTCCGGCCGCTGCGCCGCCGGCACCGTTTCGGCCAAGCGGGCGGCGGCGGCAGCCTCGCCCATCACCCGCAGGTGCTCCACCCGCAGCGGCAGCAGCGCCGCCGCCTCCGGTCCCTGGGGATTGGCGGCGGTGGAGGCGAGCAGCCGATAGGTCAGTTCGTGCGTCACCAGCGACGGCGCGCTTGGCGGCAGCTTGTCGATCAGGGTGACGGCCAGTTCCGCCGGCGTCCCCTGCCACAGGCGATGGGGCAGGCCGCCGGTGCGTTCTTCCAGCAGCCCGGCGGCGGCCGGGTCGAGCCGATCAAGCGGTGCCACGCTGACGCCGCCCAATCCGCCGGCTGGGGGGATGGCGGTCGCGGGCTGTGCCGTGGGCCGTGCCTGGGAAGGTTCGGCCTGCTGTTGCGGCGGTTGCGGCGCCGGGGCCGCTGGCGCGGCCGCCTCGGGGGCCGGGAACAGGCGCAGCGGACCCTGCTGCGGCTGTTGCGCCAGGGACGGCGCCGCCGTCATCAGCAGCGCCAGGGCAGCGGCGCCGGCGGTCAGGCGCCCCGTGCCGACGCGGTGGCCGGTGTCAGCGCTGGAAGCGGTCATTGCTGATCACCTTCTCCACGGTCGCGGTCGGCGGCGGCATTTCCCAGGTGGCCAGGAAGCCGACCCCGGCCACGATCACGGCCAGCACGAGCAGGATGAGAATGCGGGAGAGGGTGCGCATGTATGGGGACCGATCCTTGATCCGGTGACGGCAACGGTGTCCCCTTCCAGCCCCGTCGCTGATGCGACCGGACTCGGGACAGCCCGTGCGGGGTGTGATATAGGAACCGATTATGGCAACAGGACGGCAGTGTAAACCCTTGACGAATCGCGTGCAACGCACGGCGGGAGCGGCGCCGTGAGCGGCGTCTGGCTGACCCCGCCGCACGCCGAGACGCCGCTGGCGCTGCATCGCACGGTGGTGCTGGTCGGCCTGATGGGGGCTGGCAAGAGCGTGGTCGGGCGGCGCCTGGCGGGGCGTCTGCATGTGCCCTTCGTCGATGCCGACACCGAGATCGAGAAGGCCGCCGGCCAGCCCATCGCCGACATTTTCGCCAACCTGGGGGAAGAGGCGTTCCGTGCCGGCGAGCGCAAGGTCATGGCCCGCCTGCTGGAGGGCGAGCCCTGCGTTCTGGCAGCCGGCGGCGGCGCCTTCATGGCCGAGGAAACCCGCCAACGCATCCGCGCCCGTGGCATCAGCGTGTGGCTGCGGGCCGACCTGGACTTGCTGGTGCGTCGCACCGCCGGCCGCTTCCACCGGCCGTTGCTCAATCAGGGCGACCCGCGCGAGAAGCTGCGTGACCTGATCGACGCCCGCTATCCGGTCTATGCCGAGGCCGATCTCATCATTGACGCCGGCGAGGAAAGTCCCGAGGTCACCACCGACCGGGTGCTCGCCGCCCTGCGTGACTTCATCGACCGTTGCGGCGCCGTGGCGCCCGAACCCGTGGAGACCGACCGGTGACCCCTGCCCCTTCCGCCGCCGCTACCCCCGACGAGGCTGGTGTCGCCGAGACCCTGCGGGTGCCGTTGGCCGAGCGCAGCTACGATATCCTGGTGGGCGGCGGCCTGCTGGCGCAGGCGGGGCGGCTGATGGCGCCGGTGCTGCGGCAGAAGCGAGTGTTCATCGTCAGCGACGCGACGGTGGCGGGGTTGCACCTGGCCACCCTGACGGCGGCCTTGGACGCCGCTGGCATCCGTCACGACAGCCACATCGTGCCGGCTGGCGAGGCGACCAAGAGCTTCGCGCGTCTGGAGGGCCTGCTTGACGCCATGCTGGCCGCCCGCTGCGAGCGCGGCAGCATGGTCGTGGCCCTGGGGGGCGGGGTGATCGGCGATCTCACCGGCTTCGCCGCTTCCATCCTGCTGCGCGGAGTGGATTTCGTGCAGATCCCGACCACCCTGCTGTCACAGGTGGACAGTTCGGTTGGCGGCAAGACTGGCATCAACACCCGCCACGGCAAGAACCTGATCGGCACCTTCCATCAGCCGCGTCTGGTGATCATCGACACCGACACCCTCGCCACCCTGGCGCGGCGGGAGGTACTGGCCGGTTATGCCGAGGTGGTGAAATACGGCCTCATCGACGATGCTCCCTTCTTCGCCTGGATGGAGCACAACGGCGCCGCTCTGGTGGCCGGCGATACCGCCTTGCGCCGCCACGCCATCCTCACCAGCTGCGCCGCCAAGGCGCGGGTGGTGGCCGCCGACGAGCGCGAAGGCGGCCAGCGCGCCCTGTTGAATCTGGGACATACCTTCGGGCATGCGCTGGAGGCCGAATGCGGCTATGGCGATACGCTGCTGCACGGCGAGGCGGTGGCCATCGGCATGCTGATGGCTTTCACCCTGTCGGCCCGCATGGGCCTGTGCCCGCCCGAGGACGTCGCCCGCCTGCGCGCCCATCTGGAGGCGGTCGGGCTGCCGGTGGTGCCCCCCCGTGTGGCGGGGGCGCGCCTGGAGGCCGACGTGCTTATCTCGCACATGGCCAGCGACAAGAAGGTGGCCGAGGGCAAGGTGACCTTCGTCCTCGCCCGTGGCATCGGCCGGTCGTTCCTGTGCAGCGACGTCGATCCGCGTTTGCTGCGCGAGGTGGTGACCGAGTTCGTTGCCGCATCCTGACCCTGATCCTGCCGCGATCGCGGCGGCCTTTGACCTGAACCCACGGATGGGACTGCCATGACTACCGCCATGATCGTTTCGCTGGTGGCGATTCTGATCTGCCTTGTGCTGTCGGCCTTTTTCTCCGGGTCGGAAACGGCGCTGACCGCCGCCTCCCGCCCGCTGATGCGCGAACTGGAGCGCAAGGGCGATGGTCGTGCCTCGGTCGCCAATGCCCTGCTCGCCAAGCGCGAACGTCTGATCGCCACCATTCTGCTTGGCAACAACCTGGTCAACATCCTGGCCTCGGCGCTGGCCACCAGCGTGCTGATTACCCTGTTCGGCGAAAGCGGCGTGGCGGTGGCGACGCTGGTGATGACGGTGCTGATCCTCATCTTCAGCGAGATTCTGCCGAAGACCTACGCCCTGACCCATACCCACCGCCTGGCCCTGGGCGTGGCGCCGGTGATGCGCTGGCTGGTGGTGATCCTGGGGCCGCTGACGGCGGTGATCCAGGGGGTGGTGTCGGTGGCGCTGCGCCTGGGCGGCGGCGGCGAGCGGCCTCACACCGCCACCATGGCGCTGGCCGAGTTGCGGGGCGCCATCGACATGCACACCGAGGCCGCCGAGGAAGCGGCGGCGGGGATGCGCACCATCGTCCACGAACGCGCCATGCTGCGTAGCGTGCTCGACCTCGCCGACGTGGAGGTGAGCGAGATCATGGTGCCGCGTGGACGGCTGGTGACCATCGACGCCGATCAACCGACCGGCGATATCGTCAAGCAGGTGCTGGCCAGCCCCTACACCCGGCTGCCGCTATGGCGCGGCAAATCCGACAACATCGTCGGCGTCCTGCACAGCAAGGGGCTGTTGCGGGCGGTCGAAGGCCACAGCGGCGATCTGGACGTGGTGACGGTGGCCTCGCCGCCGTGGTTCATCCCCGACTCGACCCGCCTGCTCGACCAGTTGCAGGCGTTCCGCCAGCGCCGCGAGCATTTCGCCCTGGTGGTGGACGAATACGGCGTGCTGCTGGGCATCGTGACGCTGGAAGATATCCTGGAGGAGATCGTCGGTGACATCTCCGACGAGCATGACATCACCGTCTCCGGCGTGCGGGCGCAACCCGACGGGTCTTACGTCATCGACGGCGGCGTCACCATCCGCGACCTCAACCGTCAATTCGACTGGAACCTGCCTGACTCGGAAGCCGCCACCATCGCCGGTCTGGTGCTGCACGAAAGCCGCTCCATTCCCGATCCCGGGCAGGTGTTCCTGTTCCACGGTTTCCGCTTCGAGGTGCTGCGCCGCCAGCGCAATCAGCTGACCTCCATCCGGGTCACGCCGGTGCCGTCCTCCGACAGCGGCTTCGACGAGTCGTCCTGAGGTGGCCGTGGCGCCGGGTCAGGTGGCGTGGCCAACCCGACCCGGCGCCGAGGGAGGGATCACTTCGGGTCGCAGACTCGGGTTGATACGCACTTGCCGGCGTCCGGGCCGCTGTCGGCGCATTGCACCACCCACGAACAGCTTTCCCCGGCCGGGGCGGCGGTCTGACCGCGACTGCCGCTGGTCGCCGCTGGCGGGGGCGTGGCGGCAGCCGGTCGGGCAGGAGCCTGTGCCGGGGCGACGGCCTGCACCGGTTCAGCCGGCGGTGGGGCGGCGG
>JAEWWF010000250.1 GCA_023396465.1 Pseudomonadota bacterium | reverse complement strand
GCGGCGGCGCTGGCCGCCTGGCCGGAGGCATCGACCACCAGCACCACCGGCAGACCGGTCAGGGCGGCCAGCGAGGCGGTGGAGCCGTCGCCGCCGACGCCGGCGGCGGGGGCGCCGTCGAACAGGCCCATGACGCCCTCGACCACCAGCGTCGCGCCGCGCGCCGCCTGCCGCGCCAGCAGGTCGGCGATGCGGCCGTGGTCCATGGCCCAGGTGTCGAGGGTCAGGCAGGGCGCGCCCGAGGCGGCGGCGTGAAAGGCGGGGTCGATGTAATCCGGCCCCACCTTGCCCGACACCGGCCGCAGCCCACGACGCCGCAGCGCCCGCAGCAGGCCGAGGGTCAGGGTGGTCTTGCCGCCGCCGCTGGCGGGCGCGGCGATGATGAGGCCGGGGATCACGGGCGGACTGGGGACGGTCGCGGCATGCGGGCTCAGGCGGCGCCGGCCTTGGCGATCAATTCGCCCAGGGCCTTGGCCATGTCCTCCGGCGGGGCGCCGTGGCTGAAGTGGCGGACGAACCGGCCGTCCGGGCCCATGACATAGGCGATGGCGCTGTGGTCCATCAGGTAAGGACCATCGCCTTCCTCGACCTTCTTGTAATAGACCTTGTATTCCTTGGCGGCGGCGGCCACCTGCTCGGCCGATCCGGTCAGGCCGACCATGCGGGGATGGAAATGGCTGACATATTCACCCACCGCCTCGGGCGTGTCGCGCTCGGGGTCGATGGTGATGAACAGGGGCACCACCTGCTCCTGCTGCGCCTCCGGCAGCAGGTCCACCGCCTGACCGATGGACGACAGGCCGGTGGGGCAGACATCGGGGCAATAGGTATAGCCGAAGTAGATCACCATCCACTTGCCGCGAAAATTCTGGTCGGTGACGGTGGCGCCCGTGCCGTCGACCAGGGTGAAGGGGCCGCCGATGGCGACGGCGGATGTCGATCCGGTGGCGCTGTCGGCCCCGTTGCCGTCGCTGGAGACGCCGAACCAGTGGGCCAGACGCGGGCCGAGGCCGACGGCGACGACGACCACCAGGGCGGCGACGATGGCGAGGGTCTTGTTCACGGCGGTTCCTTCCGTTCAACGGCAAGAGGGGTGGGCGGTCGCTCAGGCGACCAGCGTCACGGCCATGTAGGTGAGCACCCCGGCGTTGAGCACCAGCAGCGCCGGTGCCACCTTGGCAACCACGCCACCCCATCGCCGCCCGGCCATGTGGCCGGCGAGGCCGACGGCGAACAGAGCCGGCATGGTGCCGAGCGCGAAGGCGGCCATGCCGAAGGCGCCGGCCACCGGATCGCCGCTGGAGGCGGCGGCGGCCAGCGCGCCATAGAGCAGGCCGCAGGGAATGAACCCGAGCATGAGCCCGAGGCCATAGCCGCGCCAGCCGGTGGGGGTGGCGAACAGCGGCCGGGCGAGGCGGCTGACCCGGGCCGACCACCACCCTTCCGCCTTGCGGCCGCCGGGCAGGGCGAGCTTCAGCTTGGGGATGGCATAGCCGATGAACAGCAGCGCCGCCAGGATCAGCAGCGCCGCCGACAGCCAGCGCAGGCCGCCGAGGTCGCCCAGGCTGCCGGCCGCCAGCGCCAGCACGGCGCCGAGCAGCATGTAGGTGGTCATGCGGCCGAACTGGTAGGGCAGCAGGGCGGCGCCGGTCAGCCGGTGCCATTCGCGCATGCGGCTGGCCGGCACGCTTTCCAGCCGGGCGGTCACCTGGCTGAGCACGAACGGGCCGCACATGCCGGCGCAATGGGTGAGGCCGCCGATCAGGCCGGTCAGCAGCAGGCTGGCCAGCAGGCTGCCGCGCTCCACCAGCACCGTCTCGCAATGGCTGAGACCGGCGGCGAGCATGGCCATGAGGGCGGCGTCCTGATCCACGGTCGGCTGTCCTATGGGGCAAAATCAGTGGCGGCAGTCTAAGCCGCCGCCGCCGCCGGTTCAATGACGGTCGGCGGGCAGAATGCCGAACCCTGGCCCGCCTGTCGTTGACATAGGTCAACCACCGTTGGCAGGGAGGGCCGGCGCCAGCGTCACCGCCACGTCGGCCGGGGCGCCGAGGTAGGGCCAGGTGGTCACCAGCACGCGGCAGCCGGCGCGGGCATAGGCCTCGGCATTGTCGGCGGTGACGCCGCCGGCGGCGGCCAGCACCGGCGGATGCCGCAGGCGGCTCAGGTCGGTGGCGATGGCGGCGGCGGTCTCCGGCGGCAGCTTTTCCAACTGGACGACGTCGGCGCCGGCCTCGGCGGCGGCCAGGGCGGCGGCGGGCGAGCCCACCTCCACCACCACCTTCTTCTCCGGCAGGCGGGCGCGCACGGCGGCGATGGCGGCGGCCGGATCGGGGCAGAAGGCCAGATGCTCGGGGAACAGCAGCACGGTTTCCGACAGCGACAGCCGGTGCATCTGCGCCCCGCCGGCCTTGACGGCGGCGACGCAAATGGCCTTGCCGCCCGGGAAGGTCTTGCGGGTGCAGGCGACCACCGCCGCCGGGTGGCCGCGGCGGGCGGCAGCCACCATGGCGGCGGCGCGGGTGGCGATGCCGCTCATGGTCTCGGCGAGCGTCTGGGCCGACTTCCAGGCGCGGTGAAGCACCGCCGCCGGCCCCTCGGCGGTCAGGAAGACGGCGCCGGCTGCCAACGCCGCGCCGGTGTTGGCGAGCAGGGCGACCCGCGTCGCCCCCGCCAGTTCCAGCATCCGCGCCGCCTCGGCGCCGCCGGCCAGCGTCATGGCGCGACGGGCGGCGAAGGCGAGGCGGGCCGGCCGGTCGCCGATTTCAAGCGCCTCCGTCGTCAGGTCGCCGAACGGGGCGTCAT
>JAEWWF010000139.1 GCA_023396465.1 Pseudomonadota bacterium | reverse complement strand
GCGTGAAGCCCAGCCGGTGGAAATGCAGCAGCACCAGCATGCGCAGGGCGCCGTCGGTGAGCGTGAAGGCCCAGTAGGCGGCGGTGACGGCGGCGTAGTTGCGGCGGTCGGACATGGCGCGGCAGCTCAGCGGCTGCGGCCGACCAGTCGGCACAGCTCCATCATGCGGTTCACGTAGCCCCACTCGTTGTCATACCAGGCGTAGACCTTCACCTGTCGGCGGTTGACCACCATGGTGGAAGGGCCGTCGACGATGGCCGAGCGCGGGTCGTCGGTGAAGTCGGTGGAGACCAGTGGACGCGGCTCGAAGCCCAGGATGTCCTTCAGCGGCCCAGCTTCGGCGGCGGCGCGGAACAGGGCGTTGACTTCCTCGACGCTGGTGTCCCGCGCCACCTCGAACACGCAGTCGGTCAGCGAGGCATTGAGCAGCGGCACCCGCACCGCATGGCCGTTCAGCTTGCCCGTCAGCTCCGGATAGATGAGGGCGATGGCGGTGGCCGAGCCGGTGGAGGTCGGGATCAGCGCGTTCAGCGCCGACCGCGCCCGCCGCAAATCCTTGTGCGGGGCATCGACGATGACCTGGGTGTTGGTGACGTCGTGGATGGTGGTGATGGAGCCGTGGACGATGCCGATGGACTCGTGGATCACCTTCACCACCGGCGCCAGGCAGTTGGTGGTGCAGGATGCCGCCGTCAGCAGACGGTGCTTCGCCGGGTCGTAGAGGTGGTGGTTGACGCCCATGACGATGTTCAGCGCCCGCGCGTCCTTCACCGGCGCCGCCACCACCACCGTGCCGATGCCCTTGTCGAAGAAGGGTTGCAGGCTCTCCGGCGTGCGGAACCTGCCGGAACACTCCAGCACCACGTCGACGTCATCGCCGGACCAGGGGATATCGGCGGGGCTTTTCGCCTCGGTGAAGGGTAGCCGGCGGCCGTCGAGGATCAGCGCCTGTTCATCAAAGCCGATGCCCCGCCGCCAGCGGCCGTGGACGGTATCGAACTCCAGCAGGTGGGCGGCGACTTCGGGGCCGCCCTTGATCTCGTTGACGGCGACGAACTCCAGGTCCGGCCAGCCGTGGGCGGCGCGGACGGACAGGCGCCCCATGCGGCCGAAGCCGTTGATGGCGATGCGCAGGGTCATGACGGCGTTCTCCCCAGGCGGGCGGCGACGGCGCGGCCGCGGTCGTACCAGCCGCGGCTGGCGTTGGTGATCTTCACGGCGGTCAGCATCACCGGCACCTCCACCAGCACGCCGACGACGGTGGCCAGCGCCGCGCCGCTCTCGAAGCCAAACAGGCCGATGGCGGTGGCGACGGCAAGCTCGAAGAAGTTGGAGGCGGCAATCAGCGCCGACGGCGCGGCAATGCAGTGCTGTTCGCCGGTCATGCGGTTGGCGAGATAGGCAAAGCCCCAGATGAAGAACACCTGGATGATGATGGGCACCGCCAGCAGGGCGATGATCAGCGGCTGATCCAGGATCTGCTCGCCCTGGAAGCCGAACAGCAGCACCAGCGTCAGCAGCAGCGCCGCCAGGGATGCCGGCTGGATGGCCTTCAGCACTCCGGCCAGCGCCGCTTCGCCGCCCCGCTTCAGCACGGCGCCGCGCCACAGGTGGGCGACGATCACCGGCACCACCACGAACAGCAGCACGGAAATCAGCAGCGTCTCCCACGGCACGATGATGCTCGACAGACCAAGCAGCAGGGCGACGATGGGGGCGAAGGCGAACACCATGATGGTGTCGTTGAGGGCGATCTGGCTGAGGGTGAAGTGGGGCTCGCCGTCGGTCAGGTGGCTCCACACGAACACCATGGCGGTGCACGGTGCCGCCCCCAGGATGATGAGGCCGGCGATGTAGCTGTCGATCTGCGCTTCCGGCAGCCAGGGGCGGAACAGCCAGCCGATGAACAGCCAGCCGAGCACCGCCATGCTGAACGGCTTCACCGCCCAGTTGGCGATCACGGTGACGCCGACGCCGCGCCAGTGCTCCTTCACCTGCGCCAGGGCGCCGAAGTCCACCTTCAGCAGCATGGGCACGATCATCAGCCAGACGAGCACCGCCACCGGCAGGTTGACCTGCGCCACCTCCATGCGGCCGAGGGCCTGGAACGGCCCCGGCATCAGATGGCCGAGAGCGACCCCGACGACGATGCACAGCGCCACCCACAGCGTGAGATAGCGTTCAAACAGACCCATGGCGCCGCCACCGCCGCCCTTACGCACTGCCGACATTTGCAGCCTTGTCCTCCGTTTGGTCCATGCGCCCGATATCGTCCAGCCGCCGTTGCAGCGACAACTTGTCCAGCGACCGCAGCGGCAAGGCGCAGAAGATGCTGATGCGGTTCATGAGCATGCGGTAGACATCGGCGAAAACCAGCGCCCGCTGCTTGGCGTCGGCCACGAAGGCGACCGGATCGGGCACGCCCCAGTGGGCGGTCATCGGCTGGCCCGGCCACACCGGGCAGGGCTCGCCGGCGGCGTCGTTGCAGACGGTGAAGACGAAATCCATCTCCGGCGCGCCGTCCCTGGCAAATTCGTCCCAGCTCTTGGAGCGCAGATGGCCGGTCGGGTAGTTGTTGCGCGCCAGCAGGGCCAGCACCTCCGGCGCCACCGTGCCGCGCGGCATGGAGCCGGCGGAAAAGGTGCGGAATCGCCCCTGCCCTTCCCGCTGGAGGATGCTCTCGGCCATGATGCTGCGGGCCGAATTGCCGGTACACAGGAACAGCACGTTGTAAACCTTGTCGGGGGCGAGGGTCATGACCGTCTCCGGGGTGCGCGGACCAAGACAGAGGTCGGGACGGTTGCCGCAGCACGTCTCGACCAGAAAGGCCGCCAGGGCCTCGGCGGCCATGGCGTTGGCGGTATAGACGACGGTGCGCCCCTCCTTGCGGCTTTCCACCAGCCCGGCCACCCGCAGGTCGCGCAGGTGGAAGGACAGCGTCGGCTTCGGCATGCCGAGCGCCGCCGCCAGGTCACCGTGGATCATGCCGGCCGGGCCGCTTTGCAGCAGCAGCCGCCAGGCATCGAGCCTCGCCTCACTGGCCAGGGCAGACAACAGGGATACGGCATCGCGCGTCTTCATGGGGTTACTATTCCAAAATTCCAAACCAATTTCAAGTGACACTTCGGCGACAAACGACAACGCCGGAGCCGCGTGGGCGCCGGCGTCGGACGACACGGCCTGGCGAGCCGGCGTAAGGTCAGCGCAGCAGGCGCGGCAGCCACGTCGCGATCTGCGGCATCAGATACACCAACCCCATGCCCATGATCTGCATCAGCACGAACGGAATGACGCCCCGGTAAATGTCGATCGTCCGCACCGATGGCGGCGCCGCCCCGCGC
>JAEWWF010000120.1 GCA_023396465.1 Pseudomonadota bacterium | reverse complement strand
GTAGTAGAGTGGGTATAGAGTCCCTCTCTATGACCCACTCAGCGACTCCGTGACGATCCTCCTCACGCAAAACCCTTCAGGTTCAGCAGGTTGCATTTTTAAGTTGAACGGTTGAAGGGGAGAGGATACCCATGTGGAAGACAGCGAATGTCTTTCTAGCGACACTCTGACAGAACTACCCCTAGCACATGACCCACGGAGAGGCAGCAATGAGTAACCCGCAGCAAGGCGCGAATGCCAGGGAGGTCAGCGAGGCCAGAAAGCGAGCAGGAGCCTATCTCAAAGGACTGCGCCAGAACGCGGGCTTAACGCAGCGTGAACTGGCTGAGAAAGTCGGGATCGCCTACTACACATTCATCACCCAGATCGAAGCCGGAAAGGGCCGAGTCCCGCCCCATGCCTACCCGGATTGGGCGAGAGCACTGAACGTCGATGTAGTCGAGTTCGCCTGGGAGCTGATGAGGTTCTACGATCCCGATGTGTACAACATCGTGCGGGTGGACCGAAGGAGCCATGCTGAACGCAACGAATAACGGGGCCGATGAACGGCGCTTCGAGGATGAGGCTGAAGAGAAGCTGGCTGGCTTCTTCCAGGCCATGGGTGAACTGAGCGGCCTCGCTTCGACAGAGGAGGCTTTCGGAGAGGACGACAACAACCCAGCCCTGCTGATCGAGCATGAGGGGGCTGGCGTGTTCTCCATCTTCCACGAGAAGGGCACCTGGGTGGTGCTTGGTCTTTGCGGCGAGGTGCTTCTGGAGGCTGACGAGGTCGACGACGCCATCGCCTACGTCAAGCGCCGTCTCGCGCCCTTCATTCCCTGAAAGGAGGTTGAAATGGCTGAGGTCTACAAGCGCGACAACAGCCCCTACTGGTACTACGACATCTGGGTCAACGGAGAGCGCAAGCGCGGCTCTACCAAGCGCAAGACCAAGAAGGAGGCTCAGGCTGTAGCCGACGAACTGGAAAAGCAGGAACTGGACCGCGCCCAGTTCGGCCACCTGGAGGAGATCACGCTGGAGGAGGCGGTGTCTCTTCACGTCCAGCGCGTACAGCATCTGTCTGACAAGCGCCGTATCGAGTGGCGGCTCAACCGGGTGATCGGCAAGATCGAAGGGCACGAGGGGCTTGACCCCTCCATGCCGTTCCACGAGCTGCGGACCAAGCACATCGAGCAGATCAAGAACTGGCGTCTGAAGGAGGAGAGCGCCAAGCGGACGATCAACGCCGAGATCGCCGCCGTGCGCCGGATGATCAACGATCTGGCAACCCTGGAGCAGTACCGGCTTCCCGAGCCGCGCCCCAAGTTCGTCCTGTTCAAGGTCAAGCAGAAGGCCCGCCCGCTGTCCGAGGACGAGCTGGACTCGCTGCTCGGTCACCTCGATCCCCGCAGCAGCAACCAGCCGCTCGGCGACGTCACCATCAAGGAGCGCCAGGACAACTACGACTTCACCGTCCTGCTGGCCGACACCGGGATGCGCTACGACGAGTTGGCGAAGCTCACCTGGGGTCAGGTCGCGCACGACAACAGCTACATCGACGTCCACCGCTGGAAGGTGGACAACGATGGACGCCTGATGCTCACCAAGCGCGCCCAGTTGGTGCTGGCGCGGCGGCGCAGCGAGCGCAACCCCCAGGTGGCCTACGTCTTCACCGACAAGACCGGCAAGGGGCCGCGCAAGTACGCCCCTGGTGCCATCCGCCGGGCGATGGACAAGGTCGGCATCAACAGCGAGGAGAAGGTGGCAATGTACGGGACACGGTCGATCCACTCCCTGCGGGATACCTTCGCCACCCGCGTCCGTCGCAAGGGCATGTCCATCGACGGCATCCAGAAGCTCCTGGGGCACGCCAGCCCGACCATGTCGATGAAGTACGCCGACATCGACACCTTCACCGTCTCGCAGCGCGCCGTCGCCCTGCTGGACGATTGAGTCGGACCTATCGCCAGAGAGACGCCACCATGGAGTTCCTGATCGTCATCGGCATCATCGCCTTGGGGTGTCTGGTCTCGCTGCTGATGGGGGTGTGGTAGCACCCCCGACAAGCGGGTTTCATCGAGCATCGGGACACACCGTCGCACAGTCGCTGGCACAATAGGGGCACACAGAGCGACTGTCTTACCGGCCGAGAAAACGAAAACCCCTCAGAAACGCTAACGTTTCCAAGGGGTTCGGTTGGTAGCGGAGGAGGGACTTGAACCCCCGACACGCGGATTATGATTCCGCTGCTCTAACCAGCTGAGCTACTCCGCCATCGCGCTGGGAGGCCCGTATATAACGGCCTCGCCGGCGGTCGTCAACACCTTGTTTTCACGCTTCGGAAACAGACCTGTCCTTGCATTCGCCGCTGCCGCGCCCCACCATTGTGCAATGCAGCATCACCCCACAGGAGGCCGGTCGTGACCGATCATCCGACGCCCAAGCCCGCCGCCAGCGCCCCGGTGAGCGCCGAGGATATTCCGCCGGCCGGGGCCGATACTCCTTGCCGGGAGCCCGTGGAACCCCGGCGTGGCGGCTTCGCCGCCGGGGTCAAGGCCGCCCTCGGCAAGGTGTTTCGCTTCCGGTCGCCGGACGTGCGCCTGGAGGGCAAGGGCAAGCCGATCAACCTGGCTCTGCAAGGCGGCGGCGCCCATGGCGCCTTCACCTGGGGCGTGCTCGACGCCATCCTGGCCGACGACCGGCTGGAGATCGAAAGCGTCTCCGGCACCTCCGCTGGTGCCATGAACGCCGTGGTGCTGGCCGACGGCCTGTCGCGGGGCGGACGGCAGGCGGCGCGCGAGGGGCTGGAAGCCTTTTGGCGCAAGGTCGCCGACGCCGGCCGCTTCACGCCGTGGAAGCGCGGCCCGCATGGCTGGCTGACCGGCAGTTGGAGCCTGGACGGCAATCCGTGGTTCATTTGGGCCGACCTGATGCAACGGCTCTACAGCCCTTATGAGTTCAACCCGTCCAACTACAACCCGCTGCAAGGCATCGTCGAGGATGCGGTGGATTTCGAGCGGGTACGACGCTGCGACCGGGTCCAGGTGTTCGTCACCGCCACCAGCGTCACCACCGGCCGCCCGCGGGTGTTCCGTCACGACGAACTGACCGCCCGCCACATCATGGCCTCGGCCTGCCTGCCCCACCTCTATCAGGCGGTGGAGATCGACGGCGACGCTTACTGGGACGGCGGCTACATGGGCAATCCGGCGCTGTGGCCGTTCATCTATCGCGGCGGCAGCCGCGACATTGTTCTGGTGCAGATCAATCCGCTGCGCCGTCAGGCGGTGCCGCGCACGGCGCGCGAGATCATCAACCGCCTGAACGAAATCACCTTCAACGCCAGCCTCTACCGCGAGATGCGCGCCATCGCCTTCGTCGACCGCCTGCTGGAACAGGGCAAGCTCGACCCTCAGGACTACAAGCGCATGTTCGTTCACATGATCAGCGGCGAGCAGGAGATGGACGCCCTGTCCGCCTCCAGCAAGTTCAACACCGAATGGGAATTCCTGTGCTGGCTGCGCGACCTGGGCGCCGCCAAGGCCCGGGCCTGGATGGACGATCACGCCGCCAGCGTCGGGGTGAAGAGCACGGTGGATGTCGGTCGCACATTCCTGGGCGCCGACGACTCGGACTCGGTGCCGCCTTGGCTGGTCGCCGCCCCGCCCGCCCTCGCCGAGGGCGCGCTGACCGACGGCAAAGGCCGCTAAAGGACGCCAGGCGCGGCGGTGTTGGCGCGGCCGCGCACGATCCAGCCGCCGCCGAGCACCCGGTCACCATCGTAAAGCACGCAAGCCTGCCCCGGCGCCACGCCATGAACCGGCTCGTCCAACCGCACCTCGGCACCGCCGTCGGGGTGCGGCAGCACCATCGCCGCCGCCGGGCGGAAGCTGTTGCGGATCTTCACCACGCAGCGCACCCCCGCCGCTGGCGGGCCGTCGCCCTGCCCCAGCCAGTTGACGTCGCGGATGCGGAAGGAGTCGCGGCCCAGCGCCTTGCGCGGGCCGGCGATGACGCGATTGGTGGAGGCTTCCACCCGCACCACATACAGCCGCTCCGTCAAGCCGCCGATGTCGAGGCCGCGGCGCTGGCCGACGGTATAGTGGATGATGCCCTCGTGGCGGCCGATCACCCGCCCGTCCACATGCACGATGTCACCGGGGCGGGTGGCGCCGGGGCGCAGCTTTTCCACCACGCGGGCGTAATCGCCATCGGGCACGAAGCAGATGTCCTGGCTTTCCGCCTTGTCGGCGGTGGGCAGGGCGTAGCGGCGGGCGAGCGCGCGGGTTTCGTCCTTGCTCAGACCGCCGAGGGGAAAGCGCACGAAGTCCAACTGCTCGCGGGTGGTGGCGAACAGGAAATAGCTCTGGTCCTTGGCCGGATCGGCGCCGCGCCACAGTTCCGCCCCGCCATCGGCGCCGCGTTGGCGGCGGACATAATGGCCGGTGGCGAGGGCGGCGGCGCCAAGCTCGCGGGCCGCCGTCAGCAGGTCGCGGAACTTGACCGTCTGGTTGCACAGCACGCAGGGCACCGGCGTTTCGCCCGACACATAGCTGTCGGCGAACTTCTCCATCACGTCGTCGAGGAAGGTGCCCTCGTAGTCGACCACGTAATGGGGGATGCCGATGGCCGCCGCCACCCGGCGGGCATCGTGGATGTCCTTGCCGGCGCAGCACGAATTGGCGCGCGCGATGGCGGCGCCATGGTCGTAGAGCTGCATGGTGATGCCGACCACGTCGTAACCGCGCTCGGCCAGCAGGGCGGCGGCGACGGAACTGTCGACCCCGCCGGACATGGCGACGACCACCCGCGTTGCCGCCGGCGGGCGGGCAGGATCGAGGTCGAGGTCGATGGCGGCCACATCGGGCGCCACGGCAGGCAGATCGGCGAGCATGGTCATGGCGCGTCAGATAGGGGGCGGCGGGTCGCTTGGAAAGGGGCCGCCCCCGTGCGAAACGACCTCAGTCGCTCAGGGCGTTGCGGCTGCCGGTCGGCAGGCGGACGACCAGACCGTCGAGATCGCCGCTCATGATGATCTGGCAGCCGAGGCGCGAGGTCTTGGTCAGGCCGAAAGCGAGGTCGAGCATGTCTTCCTCGTCCTCGGAGGCTTCCGGCAGCTTGTCGTACCATTCCGGGTCCACCACCACATGACAGGTGGAGCAGGCGAGCGACCCTTCGCAGGCACCCTCGATATCGATGCTGTGACGGTGCGCCACTTCCAGCACCGACAGCCCTTCCGGGGCGTCGAAGGTCTGGGCCTCGCCGTCCTTGTCGATGAAGGTGATCTTGGGCATTCGCCGCTCCCTTGTAACCGCTTTCTGGGGGTGAAACGCTTCGGGCTGACTGCATAGCGTCCCCGTCGCCTCTCGGCAAGGGGGTAGACCGTCAGGCGACCGCCCGCGCCGCCAGCGGCTGCCACGCCCGCAGGAAGGCGTCGACATCGGCCGGCGTCGACGACCAGCCGAGGCTGACGCGGATGGCCTCGCGCGCCGCCGCGTCGTCGGCGCCCATGGCCCGCAGCACATGGCTGGGGCCGACCTTGCCGGAGGAACAGGCAGCCCCGGCGCTGACGCAGACGCCCGCCAAATCAAGCGTCATCAGTTGGCTCTGGGCCGCCACGCCGGGAAGGCCGATGCAAACCGTATTGGGCAGCCGGGCGGCGGCGCCCCAGATCACCGCCCGCGGCTGGACGGCGAGGATACCCTCTTCCAGTCGCGCGCGCAGGGCGCCCATGGCCGCCGCCTCCTCCCGCCATCGCTCGGCGACCACGCGGGCGGCGGCGGCGAAACCGGCGAGGCCGGGCACGTTCTCGGTCCCGGCCCGCTTGCCGCGCTCCTGCCCGCCGGCGAACAGCGGATGCAGCGCCGCCGGATCGGTGGCGATCAACGCCCCGACTCCCGGCGGACCACCGATCTTGTGGGCCGACAGGCTGAGCAGATCGACACGCAGGGCGTGGACATCGGTGAAGACTCGCCCCGGCCCCTGCACGGCATCACAATGCACCAGGGCGCCATAGGCGCGGGCCAGCCGCGCCACGTCCTTCACCGGCTGGATGACACCGGTCTCGTTATTGGCGAACATGACCGACACCACCACCTGCCCCTCGGCCTGGGCCTCGGCGAGCAGGGTTTCCAACGCCCCCAGGTCGATGACACCGTCTCCGGTCACCGGGCAGACGGCGGCGTCGGGATGGGCCTTCAGCACCGCCTGATGCTCCACCGCCGAGACGATGGCGCGCGGCCGGCCGCAGCCGCGCAGGGCCAGCACATCGGCCTCGGTGCCGCCGGAGGTGAAGATCACCTGCTCCGGCCGAGCATTGACCAGCGCCGCCACCGCCTCGCGGGCCTCATCCACCACGGCGCGGGCCTGGCGGCCAACGGCATGCACCGACGACGGATTGCCCCCTTCGGCCAAAGTACGCATCACCGCTGCCGCCGCCTCGGGGCGGATGGGGGCGGTGGCATTGTGGTCGAGATAGTGAACCGGGCGGGCCATGGATGAATCATCTGGTCCAGACAGGGAAAGACCGCCGTCGCGCCGAAGGGGGATCGTCTCCCGCCCCCGGCCGCGC
>JAEWWF010000118.1 GCA_023396465.1 Pseudomonadota bacterium | reverse complement strand
TCTGCCCCTGCATGTCGTGCTCCGACACATGGCCGGCGGCCGACAGGTCGTCGGTCAGGCGCAGGTCGACGGCCAGCGTCTCCTTCTTCACCGTCTCGCCGAACTGCTCCAGCGCCGGGCGCAGGGCCTCGGGCGCCGCCACCGTCAGGACGATGCGGTCGGAGATGTGCAGGTCGGCGTCCTTGCGGGTCATCTGCACCAGGCGGATGAGGTCGCGGGCCTGACCCTCGCGCTCCAGGTCGTCGGTGACCGTCACGTCCAGGATCACCACGCCGTGGCCGCGGGCGACGGTCGCCGAGTGGACGCCCTCCGCCGTCAGCACGCGCAAGCTGAAATCGTCACCGGCCAGCACCTGCCCGGCGATCTCCACCGTGCCGGCGTCGGTGAGCGTCCACTCGCCCGCCTTGCCGGCCGCCATGACGTCGCGCATGGCCTTGCCGATGCGGGCGCCGATCTTGGGGTTCACATGCAGCGACTGGGTGCCGTAGGCGTGCGGGTTGTCCGACAGGGTGATCGCCTTGACGTTCACCTCGTCGCGGATGACATCCTCGAACGCCCGCAGACGCTCCACCTTCGGCACCGCCACCGTCAGTTCCGGCAGCGGCAGGCGGACGCGCTTGTTGGCGGTTTCGCGCAAGCCCAGCGTCGCCGAGGCGATCTCGCGCACCAGATCCATGGTGTCGAGCAGGTCGGTTTCGTCAGGCCAGGAATCGACAACAGGCCAATCCGCCAGATGCACGGAGTCCCGGTTCTCATGCCGATGCTCAAGTCTCACGTGGGCGGAAGACTCTTCCCCTACGCCGGTCAGCCCCTTGTAGATGGCTTCGGTCAGGAAGGGCAGCAGCGGCGCCGCCGCCTTGCACACCGTCACCAGCACCGTATAGAGCGTGTCGAAGGCGGCCTGATCCACCTTGCCGCCCTCGGCCCAGAAACGCGGCCGGGAACGGCGGATGTACCAGTTGTTCAGCGTGTCGATGAACGGCGGCAGCGCGGCGCAGGCACCGGGGATGTCGTAGACGTCGAGCGCCTTCTGCACGTCGGTCACGAAGCGGCGCGTCTTGCCGAGGATGTAGCGGTCGAGCACGTTGTCCGAGCCCGTGGCGATCTTCGCCTGCACCCCTTCGGCATTGGCGTAGAGGGTGAAGAAGTAATAGGCGTTCCACAGCGGGATCACCACCTGCCGCTGGGTCTGGGCGATGTCGCGGCCGTCCTTGGCCAGCGCCAGATCGCCGCCGGTCAGCAGCGGCGAGCCCATCATGTAGAAGCGCAGCGCATCGGACCCGTAGGTGTTGAACATGTCCACCGGGTCCGGGTAGTTCTTCAGGCGCTTGGACAGCTTCTGGCGGTTTTCGTCCAGCACGACGCCGTGGCACATGCAGCTGCGGAACGGCGCCTTGCCGAACAGCGCCGTCGACAGCACCACCAGCGTGTAGAACCAGCCGCGCGTCTGGGCGACGTATTCCACGATGAAGTCGCCGGGGAAGTGGCCCTCGAACCACTCCTTGTTCTCGAACGGGTAATGCACCTGGGCGAACGGCATGGAGCCCGACTCGAACCAGCAGTCGAACACGTCCTCGATGCGGCGCATCATGGACTTGCCCGTCGGGTCGTCGGGATTCGGGCGCACCAGTTCGTCGATGAACGGGCGGTGCAGGTTGTCGGGCCGCACGCCGAAGTCGCGCGCGATCTCGTCCAGGCTGCCGTAGACGTCGACGCGCGGGTAGCGCGGATCGTCCGACTTCCAGATCGGCAGCGGCGTGCCCCAGAAGCGGGCGCGGCTGATGTTCCAGTCGCGCGCGTTCTCCAGCCAGTTGCCGAACAGGCCGTCGCGGACGTGCGCCGGCGTCCAATTGATGCCCTTGTTGACCTCGACCATCTTGTCCTTGAAGGCAGACACCTTCACGTACCAGCTGTTGATGGCCTTGTAGATCAGCGGCGTGTCGGTGCGCCAGCAGTGCGGGTAGTTGTGGCGGTACTGCTCGTGCTTGACGACGCGCCCTTGCGCCTTCAGCTCCTGGATGATCGGCTTGTTGGCGTCGAACACCAGCATGCCGTGGTAGTCGGGCACCTCGGCGGTGAACTTGCCCTCGCTGTCCACCGGCACCACCAGCGGGATGCCTTCCTTCTCGCAGACGAGCAGGTCGTCCTCGCCGAAGCCGGGCGCGAGGTGGACGGTGCCCGAGCCCTCGGCGACGTCGACGAAATCGGCGGTGATGACCCGGAAGGCGTTGGCGGTCTTGGCGAACCACGGGAACAGCGGCTGATAGGCGCGGCCCGCGAGGTCACGGCCGTGGACCGTGCCGACGCGCGGCAGGTCGCCCAGCTCCTTCTTGTAGCGGCCGAGCGTCTGGGCGCCGATGATGAGGTGCTCGCCGTCCTTTTCCAGCACGGCGTATTCGATGTCGGCGCCGACCGCCAGGGCGAGGTTGGACGGCAGGGTCCAGGGCGTCGTCGTCCAGGCCAGCAGCTTCAGCGGCGCGGCGTCGCCGTCGCGCGGCACCAGGGTGAAGCCGACGGTGATCGCCGGGTCCTCGCGCTCGCGGTAGGAGTTGTCGAGGCGGGTCTCGAAGTTGGACAGCGGCGACTGCACGGCCCAGCTGTAGGGCACGACGCGGTGACCTTCGTAGACCAGCCCCTTGTCCCACAGGGTCTTGAACGCCCACAGCACCGACTCCATGAAGTCGATGTTCATGGTCTTGTAGTCGTTCTCGAAATCGACCCAACGCCCCTGGCGGGTGACGTAGTATTCCCAGTCGCTGGTGAACTGCAACACCGAGGTCTGGCAGGCGGCGTTGAACTTCTCGATGCCGTAATCCAGGATCGCCTGACGGCCGGAAACCCCGATTTCCTTCTCCGTGGTCAGTTCGGCGGGCAGACCGTGGCAGTCCCAGCCGAAGCGGCGGTCGACCTTGTGGCCGCGCATGGTCTGGTAGCGCGGCACGGTGTCCTTCACATAGCCGGTGACCAGATGGCCGTAGTGCGGCAGGCCGTTGGCGAACGGCGGGCCGTCGTAGAACACGAACTCGCTGCCGCCGTCTCGGCCTTTCACCGACCGCTCGAAAATCTTCTCCCGCTTCCAGAATTCGAGGGTCTGTTCCTCAAGCTTGGGGAAGCTCGGGCTGGACTGGATTTCGGGGTAATGTTTGGTCATCGGTGTTCCGGCATCCTGAGGGGCGGCCCGGCGTCCGCGCAAAACCACGGCGCCCGCGTCCGCGAAGCGACACGGTGAAATGGGGAGCGGATCATACGAAAGCCACCCCGCGCCTGTCGAGCGCGGGGTTTGGACAGTCCGCCAATCCTTGGCCTGTCGCCGGCCCCAGCGACATCGGCCACCGCATGTCCGTCCTCCAACTCCGCCGCCAGAGGCAGCGTGGCGAGCGGCGTCATGGGTGCCGGGGGCGTCGGTGCCCCCGGAAAGGTCACGAAGGCGGGCTCTCGGGCGACAGGAACCGGAGGTCGGCGGAGGGTGCCGCCTCGGTGACCGCCACCGCCTTGGCGCCATCGCGTCCGCGCCCACGCCGACAGCGGTCGGAGCACCAGACCACCTCCGCCCACACCAGCGCCCACTTCCGCCGCCATGCGAAGGGGCGACCGCAGCGGCGGCAGGTCTTGGTGGGCAGATGAGGTTTGCGATGGGCCATGCGAGCAATACCGGAAGGCTGAAGACGATACCGAAGCTGACACGGTCCGGACCCCTCCGGCCGGCGGCGTCCGCGCGAGGACGCCGCAAGACATCGACGGCCGCCCAGATCGAGGCATCCTGGACCGTGTCGCAGCTGTTTACGGCGGCTCGGGGCCGGCGGATCATCGTTCAACCCGATGCCGCACCAATGCCACAATAACCGCCTTCAAAGCGCCCCACTTCAGGCTGTAAATGTCGGAGACGAACACATCCGTTCGTGGTACGCCGTGACGGCGTGCATTCTGCACTTGGGGGAAGACATCATGCGCAAGATCATTGCCGCCGCGCTTGCGGCAGCCGTTGTCGTGAGTTCGGCGCTGCCGGCCGCCGCCGAAAGCTGGACGTTCGGCCTGACCAACAATGCGAAGGACACCATCACCGGCTTCCGCACGCAGGAAGAGGGCACCTGGAGCGACAGCTGGCTGACGCAGAAGGTGTCGCCGGGGGACGAATTCGAGATGGATTTCGGTTCGGCCGAGGGGGATTGCGTCGTCCGCACCCAGGTGACCTTCGCCGATGGCAGCTACTTCGACTATGACGTCGACTACTGCCAGGTGAACAACCTGTACGTCTACGACGACGAGATCCGTTGGGACTGACCCTGACGTCACCTCCGTCCGCCCGCGGCCCCGCGCCGCGGGCGGATGACGTTCCGACCGCTGCCAGGGTCCATCCGTCATGCGTCGCCGCCGACTCCGCCTGCCCCTCGCCCTTGCCGCCGCCGCTGTCGCCTCCGTCACGGTCGGCTCCGTCGCCAAGCCGGCGGGCGCCGTGATCATCCTCGACAGCACCTGGCGCCAGGAAGGCGGCACCGCCGCCCGCCCGGAGGCCGGGTTTGGCGCTCACCTGCGGCTGGCGGCCGAACCGCAGTTCAAGGCGGTGGTCGCCTTCGCCAGCGACGGCGAGGCCTGGGGCGAGGCCTCCGGCACCTGGATCGGCAACGACGACCGTCATGCCTACGTGCTGACCGCCGCCCATGTGTTCGAGCTGCCGGCGCAGGCCGACTCCTACGTCATCCGCTCGCCGGGCGGCACCATCCACCACATCGACCGCATCTGGATGCCGCCCGAATGGGCCGGCGATACCGACACCCGCACCGGCTACGACCTCGCCATCCTGCGCCTGACCAAGCCGATGACCGATGCCGGCCCGGCCCCCGTGCTCTATGCCGGCAGCAGCGAGGCGGGCAAGCTCATCACCTTCGTCGGCTACGGCAGCCGCGGCATCGGCTCGCGCGGCCAGCAGGACGAGTTCTACACCGGCTCCGACAAGGCCGCCGCCCAGGGCATCGTGGATGAGTGCGTCGACCTCGACCGCGCCGCCGCCGCCGACCCGGAGGCCGATGCCGGCGGCTACCTGGGCGTCTTCCTCGGGCGCGAGGACGGCACGGTCGAAAATCCCTACGGCGGCAGCGCAAAGCCGCCGAACCGGCTGGCCGGGCTGCTCGGCTCCGGCGACAGCGGCGGGTCGGCGTGGATGCAGTCGGGCGCCGGCTGGGTGATCGTCGGGGGCAACTCCAACGGCTCCGGCGAGGCGGCCTATGGCGACAGTTCGTGGTTCGCCCGCGTCGGGCCGCACCGCGACTGGATCGCCGACATCTTCCCCGGCGCCCGCTTCACCGACTGACCGCAGGGGTGGCGGCGGCCAGGGCCTTTTCCTCCGCCTCCTTCAGCAGCACCCAGACGTGGCGCTCCACCTTGCGCAGGCCCTCCGGCGCGCGGTCGAGGTTGTCGAGCGCCGAGGCGCAGGCATCGGCCAGCCCGCCCGTTTCCCAATGGGTGATGACCGCCGGGTGGACGTAGGACTTGCGGCAGATGGCGTAGGTGTTGCGCAGACGCTTCGCCACCGCCTGCACCGCCGCCTTCAGGTGGCTCTGGCGTTCCTTCTTGGTGGTCGCCTCCGGCAGGCCGCACAACTCCTGAAAGGCCATGACCGTTGCCGCCCAGGTGCGGAAGTCCTTGGCGGTGAAGTCGTCGCCGCCGTGGTCGTGCAGATAGGCATTCACTTCGTCAGACCCGACGACGCGGCGTGAACCGTCGTCGGCGATGTACTGGAACAGGTGCTGGCCGGGCAATTCCTGGCATTCCGCCACCACGCGGGCCACCCGCGGGTCGCGGACGTCGAGCTTCCATTCCTTGCCGCTCTTGCCGACGAACTCGAAATGGATGTCGGCGCCGTTCACGTCCACATGGTCCTCGCGCAGGGTGGTGAGGCCGTAGGACTCGTTGTCGCGCGAGTATTCCGGGTTGCCGATGCGGATCAGGCTGCCCTCCAGCAGCCGCACCACCGCCGCCACCACCTTCTCCGGCGGCAGGCCGGGCCGCGACAGGTCCGCCGAGACGCGGCGGCGCAGGGCCGGCAGGGCGGCGGCGAATTCCAGGATGCGGTGATACTTCGCCTCGTCCCGCACCTCGTGCCACTTGGGATGATAGCGGTACTGCTTGCGGCCGCGCACGTCGCGCCCGGTGGCCTGAAGATGGCCGCGCGGGTCGGGGCAGATCCACACGTCCTTGTAGGCCGGCGGCACCGCCAGACTGCGCACCCGCGACAGTTCGGCGCGGTCGGTCAGGCGGCTGCCGTCGGGCAGGGTGTAGCTGAAGCCCTTGCCGTGGCGCCGGCGACGGATGCCGGGCTCGGTGTCCGACGAATACCGCAGGCCGTGCCGCTTCAGGTCGGTCGCTGCGACGTCGCTCGGCATGGTCATGGGCGCGGGCGGCCTCCTCTGGGGGCGCTCCCGGCAGGAGCGGCATCATCTCCTTTCCGACAACGAGATCCGTTCCGGGGGCGTTGCGATCCAGGTGCAGCAGCAGCGGCAGCAGCCTGATCCGCATCCCCGTGCCGGCCGTCCGCATAAGACCAACGGATGATGAAGAAGGTCATGCGGCGGCGGAACCCCAGGCCAAAGGTCCGCGTTGCCACCTCTAGCTCAACCTAAGGAGGGGACATGGGCGAGACTGTACTCATCACCGGTGGTGCCGGCTTCATCGGCTCCCATCTTGCCGACGCCCTGCTGGCCGATGGCCGCCGCGTGCGGGTGTTCGACAACCTGTCCGAACAGGTCCACGGCCCCGATGCCGGCGTCCCGGATTATCTGGCGGCCGAGGTGGAGTTCATCAAGGGCGACGTGCGCGACAAGGACGCCCTGCGCGCCGCGCTTGATGGCGTCGATGCGGTGGTCCATCTGGCGGCCATGGTCGGCGTCGGCCAGAGCATGTACCAGATCGACGATTACACCGCCGTCAACGACCTGGGCACCGCCAACCTCCTGCAATGCCTGATCGACCGGCCGGTGAAGCGGCTGGTGGTCGCCTCCAGCATGAGCATCTATGGCGAGGGCCTGTACAAGGACGCCTACGGCCGGCTGGTCGACGATGCCAGCCGCGCCGTCGACACCCTCAAGCGCGGCCAGTGGGAGCCGGTGGGCGAGGAAGGCCGACCCTACGAGCCGGTGCCGACGCCGGAAACCAAGCGCCCCGAACTGGCCAGCGTCTACGCCCTTGGCAAGTACGTGCAGGAACGCATGTGCCTGATGGTCGGGCAGGCCTACGGCATCCCCACCACGGCGCTGCGGTTCTTCAACGTCTACGGCACCCGGCAGGCGCTGTCGAACCCCTACACCGGCGTGCTGGCGATCTTCGCGAGCCGGCTGCTCAACGGCAAGCCGCCGCGCATCTTCGAGGACGGCCGCCAGCGGCGCGATTTCGTCCACGTCACCGACGTCGCCCGCGCCTGCATGGCGGCGCTCGACCGCGACGCCGCCGCCGGCCGCGCCATCAACGTCGGCTCCGGCCGCATCCACACCATCACCGAGATTGCCGAAACGCTGGCCCGCACCATGGGCCGCGGCGACATCGCGCCGGAAATCACCGGCGAGTACCGGGTGGGCGACATCCGCCACTGCTTCGCCGACATGACCCTGGCGGAGGAGGTGCTCGGCTTCCGCCCGCAGGTGGCGTTCGAGGACGGGCTGGCCGAACTGGTGGAGTGGGTGGCCGCCCAGACCGCCCACGACCGGGTGGACGACGCGGCCCGCGAGTTGCGCCAGCGGGGGCTGGTGGCATGACGGCAGTCCCTCCGCCCACGACTGCCCTGCCCTCCCCCACCCTTGGCCTTGTCGAATGGCTGCGCCCCGGCGACCACGACCGCACCGAGGCGCTGCTGGCCGACATGAAGCGCCTCGGCCTGCGCCACCTGCGCACCGGCGTGTCGTGGGCCGACTGCTACACCGAGGAAGGCCGCGCCTGGTACGCCTGGCTGCTGCGCCGGCTGTCGCGGGAGGTGGAGGTGCTGCCCTGCGTCACCTACACCCCGCCCTCCATCGGCGAGTTCCCGAAGACCTGCGCGCCGCCGCGCGACCTCAAGGCCTATGCCGACTTCCTTGATGTGCTGGTGACCGAACACGGCGACTGCTTCGAGTGGCTGGAGTTGTGGAACGAGCCCAATAACCTCAACGACTGGGACTGGCGGGTCGACCCGGCGTGGGGCAAGTTCGCCCACATGATCGTGCTGGCCAGCCACTGGATGCACCAGCGCGGCAAGAAGACGGTGCTGGGCGGCATGTGCCCGACCGACCCCAACTGGGTCGCCCGCATGGCCGAACTGGGGGCGCTGGGCGCCATCGACGCCGTTTCCCTGCACGGCTTCCCCGGCACCTGGACCCATGACGGCGCCACCTGGGCGCGGCAGGCGGAAGACGTGCGCGCCGTGCTGGCGACGCAGGTTCGCCCCATAGAGCTGTGGATCACCGAGGCCGGCTATTCCACCTGGCGCCACGACGAAACCACCCAGATGGAGGTCTTCCTCGACCTGCTGAAGGCGCCGGTTGACCGCGCCTATTGGTATGCGTGGTCGGACCTGCACAAGGACGTCGCCAGCCAGGAAGGCTTCCACGTCGACGAACGCCACTACCACTTCGGCCTGCGCACCCCGGAAGGGCGGGAAAAGCTGCTGTTCCGCCTGCTGGAAAAGGGCGGCGTGGAGGCGGTGCGGCAGGTGGATGCCGCCCTCGGCCACAAGCCGCTCGCCACGCCGCATCTGGCGCGCGGCGAGAAGCCGGTGCTGGTGACCGGCGGTGCCGGCTTCCTCGGCTCCAACCTCGCCCACCGGCTGGCGTCGCAGGGCCGGCATGTGCTGGTCTACGACACCCTCAGCCGCGCCGGGGTGGAGGACAACCTCGGCTGGCTGCTGGACGCCCATCCCGACCACATCGAGCCGGTGCCCGGCGACATCCGCGACCGCTGGCGCATCCGCGACGTGGTGAAGCAGGCCGGCACGGTGTTCCATCTGGCCGCCCAGGTGGCCGTCACCACCTCCGTCGCCGACCCGCGCGAGGATTTCGACATCAACCTCGGCGGCGTCATGAACGTGCTGGAGGCGGCGCGCGAAGCCAAGACGCCGCCCAAGCTGGTCTTCGCCTCCACCAACAAGGTCTACGGCGCCCTCTCGTCGGTGGAGATGATCGAGGAAGCCACCCGCCACCAGCCGCTCAACCCGCTGGTGCGCCGCCACGGCGTGCCGGAGAGCCAGCCGCTCGACCTCTACAGCCCCTATGGCTGTTCCAAGGGCGGCGCCGACCAGTACGTCATCGACCACGCCCGCATCTACGGCCTGCCGGCCTGCGTGTTCCGCATGAGCTGCCTTTACGGTCCGCGCCAGTTCGGCACCGAGGACCAGGGCTGGGTCGCCCATTTCATGATCCGGGCCCTGAAGGGGGAGCCGATCACCCTCTACGGCGACGGCAAGCAGGTGCGCGACGTGCTGTTCGTCGACGATGTGGTCGATGCCTGGCTGCTGGCGGAACAGCACATGGAGGCCGTGCGCGGCACCGCCTTCAACATCGGCGGCGGCCCGGCCAATGCGGTGTCGCTGCTGGAAGCCATCGACGCCATCGGCGACCTTGCCGGGCAACGGCCGGAGGTGCGGTTCGGCGACTGGCGGCCCGGCGACCAGCCGTGGTACGTCAGCGACACCCGCGCCTTCCAGGCCCTGACCGGCTGGCGGCCGCAGGTGGAGGCCGCCGACGGCTTCCGCCGCCTGCGCGACTGGCTGGTCGGCCACGGCATCGCCGGCCTCGTCCCGGCCGAGGCAGCGGCTCCCGCCCGCCGCGCCAAGGTGCGGAGGGTGGCGGTATGAGCGGCATCCGCGTCTGCCTCATCAACCCGCACTGGAGCTTCGAGGGCAGCATCTACTTCGGCTGCCGCGAGCCCCACCTGCCGCTGGAACTGGGCTATTCCAAGGCCCTGCTGGAGCGCGCCGGCCACGAGGCGATCATCATCGACGGCCACATGGACGGCCTCGGCCTGGACGAGATCCGCCGCCGGGTGGCCGCCTTCCGGCCCGACATGACGGTGGTCACCACGGCGCCGAGCTACCTGTTCTGGCGCTGCGCCCCGCCCGAACTGCGGGTGCCGCAGGAGGTGATCGACACCATCCGCGACGTCGCCGGCGATGTGGTGGCGGTCGGCCCCCATGCCTCCACCACGCCGCGGGCGGCGCTGAAGAAGCTGGCGCTCGACACCGTGGTCATGGGCGAGTGCGAGGAAACCCTGGTGCGCCTCGCCAACGGCGAGGACCGCCGCGCCATTCCCGGCGTCGCCATCCGCGATGCGGCGATGGAGAGCGGCTTCAAGATCACCGGCGGACCGCAGGCGGCCAGGTTCACCGACCTGCCGGCGCTGCGCTGGCCGGACGAGTGGGTGCGCAAGCACGCCCATCACCACCACCGCTTCGACGCCGAGCCCACCGGCCCCGGCGCCGAGGTGGAGGCGAGCCGCGGATGCCCCTACTCGTGCTCGTTCTGCGCCAAGGAGAACTTCCGCGACAAGTACCGCCGCCGCGACCTGACGCTGCTGCTGGAGGAAATCGACGGCCTCATCGCCCAGGGGGTCGAGTACCTCTACTTCGTCGACGAGATCTTCCTGCCCGACCGCCGCCTGCTGGAAGCGCTGGCGGAGCGGCCGGTGACATTCGGCGTGCAGACCCGCCTGGACCTGTGGAAGTTCGACATGATCGACCTGCTGGGCCGCGCCGGCTGCGTCTCCATCGAGGCGGGGGTGGAAAGCATCACCCCCGAGGGCCGCGCCCTGCTCGACAAGAACTGCAAGCTCGGCACCGATGAACTGACAGAACGGCTGGTGGCGGCGAAGCGGGTGGTGCCCTTCGTGCAAGCCAACCTGATCGAGATGCCCACCGACGACGATGCCGACATCGCCGCCTGGCGCGAGGTGGTGCGCGAGCGCGGGGTATGGGCCAACGATCCGGTGCCGCTGTTCCCCTATCCCGGCTCCCCCGACTATCGCAAGCTGTTCGGCCTGCCCGACGATCAGGCGTGGGAACGGGCCATGGACTACTACCTGCGCCAGTTCGCCCGGTTCAGCGACATCCAGGAAGGCCGGCCGCTGCCGCTGTCGGCGCTTGAACGCCGGGCCGCCGAATGACCGGCGGCGCTCCGCCCCGCCTGCGCTGCGTGCTGATGACCGCCGACACCGTCGGCGGCGTCTGGCATTACGCGCTGGAACTGGCCCGTGGCCTGACGGCGCGCGGGCTGGTGGTGGTGCTCGCCACCATGGGCCGCCCGCCCACCCCCGACCAGCGGGAGGACGCCCGCGCCATCCCCGGCC
>JAEWWF010000097.1 GCA_023396465.1 Pseudomonadota bacterium | reverse complement strand
GGCGCGGCCCATGGGCGGCAGGGTGAGCGGTTCGTCCGCCGGCAGGGCGGCGCGCAGGTCCATGCCGGCGGCATGGGCGGTCTCGTAGGCCGGCAGCGGCAGGTCGGCGGCGTGCGGCAGGCGGGTGACGGCCACGGTGGCGGTGGTGGTGGTGGCCGTGGCGGGGGAGGCGGCGGTCATGCGGGCTCCTTGACGGGCTCGGCGCCGAGGGTGGCGGCGATGCGGGCGGCGAGGCGCTCGGCGGCGGCCTGCTTGGACAGGCGCGGCCAGTCCTCGACGCCGTGGTCGGTGATGAGGTGCAGGGTGTTGTCGTCGCCGCCGAAGGTGCCGGTGGCGGGGGAGACGTCGTTGGCGAGAATCCAGTCGCAGCCCTTGCGGCGGCGCTTGTCCACCGCATGGGCCACCACGGCTTCCGTTTCGGCGGCGAAACCGACCACCAGGGCCGGCCGGCGTGGGCCGGGCCGCGACAGGGTGGCGAGGATGTCGGGGTTCTCGCTCAGCACCAGGGCCGGCGGGGCGCCGCCCGGCTGCTTCTTCAGCTTCTGGCCGGCCGCCTCCACCCGCCAGTCGGCGACGGCGGCGGCGCACACCAGGATGTCGGCCGGCAGCGCCGCCTCGCAGGCGGCCAGCATGTCGCGGGCACTTTCCACCCGTGCCACGCGCACGCCGGCGGGATCGGGGATGGTGACCGGGCCGCTGACCAGCGTCACCTCCGCCCCCAGCGCCGCCAGCGCCGCCGCGACGGCGTGGCCCTGCTTGCCGGAGGAGCGGTTGGCGATGAACCGCACCGGGTCGATGGCCTCCACCGTCGGGCCGCTGGTGACCACCGCCCGGCGGCCGGCGAGCGGCTTCGGCGCGGTGGTTTCGGCAAACATCGACTCGATGGCGGCGATGATTTCCGGCACTTCCGCCATGCGGCCGGCGCCGACCTCGCCACAGGCCAGATCGCCGGCATTGGGGCCGACGGTGCGGACGCCGCGCCGTTTCAGCGTCGCCAGATTGTCCTGGGTGGCCGGGTGGCTCCACATCATGGTGTTCATGGCGGGGGCGACCAGCACCGGCTTGTCGGTGGCGAGCAAGGCAGTGGTGGCCAGATCGTCGGCCATGCCGGCCGCCATTTTGGCGAGCACGTCGGCGGTGGCTGGCGCCACCACCACCAGATCGGCCTCGCGCGACAGGCGGATGTGACCCATTTCGGATTCGTCGGTGAGCGAGAACAGGTCCTGATAGACCTTTTCCTCCGACAGCGCCGCCACCGACAGCGGCGTGACGAACTGCGCCCCGCCCCTGGTGAGGATGCACCGCACCCGCGCCCCACGGTCGCGCAGACGGCGGATCAGCTCCAGCGACTTATAGGCGGCGATGCCACCGGTGATGATAAGCAGAACCCGCCGCCCGTCGAGCATGGAGAATTTCCATCAATTTAACGCGATGAATATGTGGTTAACGTAGCGAGTACGGTGCGGGATGGCAAGGTGGGATGTGGGGCTCGCCGATCATACAGTTACCTCAAGCATTGACGTGCTTTGCCCTGCTGATAAAATTACCCATGCAAAATTGGCTCGATCGCTCCGATGCACGCGCACGGGGATGTGCCGCCATACCGGAAAGTTCCCACCTCTCAATGCTCCTGCCTGAAAGGGTAACGGGCACACTCCATCAACAAGCGAGAACGCCATGCAAATCTCCAGCAGTCTGCGTGACCTGACGCAGCAGGCCGTCAAGCAGCTTTTCACTCCGGTGTCACAGCCGCGCGAAGCGGACGGAAACAAGGAGGCGGGTGTTGCTCCATTTGACCGCCTCCGCGCCATGATGGCCGAGAACGGCGGCAAGCCGTCGTTCAAGATTCTATCCGAGTTTTTGCGGATGGAGCTTGAAGACCAGAAAGCCTTCGCGGAACAAGCAGGGGGCTGGCTTCTCGACATTCACTCGCAGCTTGAGGATGGTTACCGAAGCCATGGGTTACGAGAGGTCGTGGTCCATGGCATCCATCAGGCGGCTGCGTCAGGCCAGCAATGGAATGGGTTTGTCAAGTCTGGTGGGCAGACCTATGGACTTGGCTATGGCGTAAATCCAGATCAAGTAGAGAACTATGCAAAAGATGCGATTGAAGATAGGCGGCA
This sequence comes from Pseudomonadota bacterium, assembly GCA_023396465.1. Lineage (GTDB taxonomy): Bacteria > Pseudomonadota > Alphaproteobacteria > Rhodospirillales > Rhodospirillaceae > Caenispirillum. The sequence continues at coordinate 7,163 of JAEWWF010000097.1, read as the reverse complement.
ATATATAAAATGGGGAATAGGTAGGTTGAATGAATTTCTGGAAGATCAGGAGAGTTATTTCAAAAATGATCCTGAATTTTTCCAGAATCTTCCATCAAGCATAAGCGTGGACTCTCCAGAGCAGTCTGAAGGCCTTTCTTTCCTAAGCATCCTTTCCGATGCTGGTGTGCGGATTGACGCTCACCCGTGGGGCGGATGGTTACTTTCGGGCGAACACCAGCTTCACCGTCGAGAGCAGTTTCCGGGTCGCCGACTGGAACGGCGGTACCTATGACTATGGGATCAAAGGTTCTGGCGGTATGGGGGGCGTGCATCTCAGTGCAACGCGCCTGCGCACCAGCGTCATCGCCTGAGCGTCCGCCGTCTCACAGATACCGCAACGTCGTGAAGGCGGCGGCGGCGGCCGGGCGCAGGCGCCAGGTGCCGACGAAGGGGTTGTAGAGCGCCACCAGGCCGCCCAGGCCGTCGCGGCCGTCGTTCAGCCACGGGGCGCGGCCGGCCACCATGCCTTTCACCAGCAGCGCGTAGGTATCACCGGTGTGGCCGAGTAGGCGGGACAGCTCTTCCGTCTTGGCGCCCGGGCTGGCGGCCATTGCGGCGATGACCCGCCGTTCCACCGCCGTCGCCGGCCAGGCGGTGAAGGCGCTGACGATGCGCCGCTCCATCGCCTCCAGCCCCAGCGGACGCAGGCCGTGGGCGGCGCCGGAACGGCGCGGGCCGGGGAAGACGACGACGTTGCTGTCCTGGAACGGGCGGGCGGCGGCGGCGGTTTGGGTCATGCGGCGGTTCCCGGCTGGCGCTGAGGGAGGAATGGAGCATCCGCAGCCTAGGGCCGCCCGTGCCCACCCGCCAGCGGGCTTCCGCCTTAGACCGATCGGCCGCTGGATACCCCTTCCGCCAGAATAATTTCCCAAGCGGCAATGGGAGAGACCCATTGCCGCTTTGGCAAGCACGACCGTGCGCAGCAGCTTATGCGGCGAGAGCCAAGGCCGCGAGAGCGGCGACAGTAAAGGCCACGAGAGCGCCCGGCCGGCGCGTGAGGGCCGGATACTACTGCGCCAGCAGGAACAGCAGCACCACCACCAGCAGCCACGGCAGGATCATCAGCACGTTCATGCGGGTGCGCCGCGCCACCCGCTGGCCGGTCAGCGCCGCCAGGGTGTCGGGGTGCAGCCGCAGGCCGCCGGATGTGATCATGGCCGCCACCTTCTCGCCCTCGTCGACGATCTTCGGCAGCTTTTCCAGCGTGTTGACCATGCTGCCGACGGTGTCGCGGATGCGCGCCTCCGGCCCCAGGTTGGCGCGCATCCAGTCCTCGATGAGCGGCTGCGCCAGTTCCCACATGTTCAGTTCCGGCGCCATGCGGCGGCCGACGCCTTCCGCCACCAGCATGGACTTCTGCAACAGCAGCAATTGCGGCTGCGCCTCCATCTGGAAGGTCTCGGTCACCGCGAACAACTGGCCGAGCAGGCGGGCGATGGAGATGTCGCGCATGGGCTTGCCGAAGATCGGCTCGGCGATGGAGCGCGCCGCCTGGGTGAAGGCATCCACCGACTTGTCGGCGGGAACATAACCGGCCTCGAAATGAATCTCGGCGACGCGGCGATAGTTGCCGGTCAGGAAGCCGAGCAGCATTTCGCCCAGGTAGCGGCGGGTCTGCACGTCCACCCGGCCCATGATGCCGAAATCCACCGCCACCAGGTTGCCGTCGGCGTTGACGAACAGGTTGCCGGGGTGCATGTCGGCGTGGAAGAAGCCGTCGCGGAACACCATGTTGAAGAAGGCGTTGGCCGCTTTCGCCACCACCGCCGTCGGGTCGATGCCGGCGGCGATGACGGTGTCGCGCTCGTCGGTCGGAATACCGGCGACGCGCTGCGACGTCATGATGCGCTTGCCGGTGCGCTGCCAGTCGATCTGCGGCACCTGGAAGGTGGGGTCGCCGGCGAAGTTGTCGGCCATCTCGGCCGCCGCCGCGCCCTCGAAGCGCAGGTCCATCTCCAGCGTCACCGAATCCTCGAAGGCCCGCACGCTTTCCACCGGCTTGAGGCGGCGCAGGCCCGGCTGGGTCGCCTCGACGATGCCGGCGATCCAGTACATCATGTCGAGATCGCGGGCGATCTGCTCCTCGACGCCGGGGCGCAGCACCTTCACCGCCACCTCGCGGCCGTCGGTGGTGGTGGCGAAGTGGACCTGGGCGATGGAGGCGGCGGCGATGGGCGTGGTGTCGAAGCTGGTGAACAGCGCGGCGATGGGCTGGTCGAACTCCGCCGCGAAGATCTTCTCGACCTCGCTGAACGGGAACGGTGGCAGCTTGTCCTGCAATTCGGACAGGTCGGTCGCCACCTCCTCGCCCATCAGGTCGGGGCGGGTGGACAGCGCCTGCCCCAGCTTGATGAAGCTGGGGCCGAGCTGCGACAGCGCCCGCGCCAGCCGCTGACCGGGCCGGCCGGGCACGTTGCGGCGGCTGAACAGTTTGGCGAGGGCCGCCACCTCCCGCGCCACGCCGATCTTCTCCAGCGGGAACAGGGCGTCGTGGCGGGCCAGCACGCGGGCGATTTCAAACAGTCGGCCGAGATTCCTGACGGTACGGATCATGGTGTGGTCGCGCCCGCCTTCGTCAAATGCGCCAGCCGGAATGGATACAGGCGATGCCGCCCGACAGGTTGCGATAGCGGACCTGCCCGAAACCGGCGTCCTTCATCATCTCCACCATCCGGTCCTGCGGCGGGAAGCGGCGGATGCTCTCGGCCAGGTACTGGTAAGCCTCGCGGTTGCGGGCCACCACCTGCCCCAGCACCGGCAGCACCTTGAAGCTGTAGACGTCATAGGCGGCATCCATGCCCGGCACCACGACGCGGGAGAATTCCAGGCAGAAGAAGCGGCCGCCCGGCTTCAGCACCCGGCGGGCCTCGGCCAGCGCCCTGTCGATGTGGGTGACGTTGCGCAGCCCGAAGGCGATGGTATAGAGGTCGAAGCTGCGGTCGGGGAACGGCAGGCTTTCGGCATTGCCGCAGGCCCAGTCCAGGCCGCTCAGGCGGCCCTGGTCGGTGGCGCGGCCGCGCCCGACCTTCAGCATCTCGGCATTGATGTCGCAGACGATGACGTCGGCCGGGGCGCTGCCCGACGGCGGCTCGGGCGCGTCGATGCCGGCGTTGCGCTTTTCCGCCCGCCGCACGCGGCCGACGTGGGCGGCGCGGTCGAGGAAGCGGAAGGCGATGTCGCCGGTGCCGCCGGCCACGTCCAGCAGGTGCTGGCCCGGCTGCGGGTTCATCCAGTCGATGAGCGCGTTTTTCCACAACCGATGGATACCGCCGCTCATCAGGTCGTTCATCAGGTCGTAGCGCCCGGCGACCGAGTCGAAAACCTGACGCACGAGGGTCTGCTTTTCCTCGGTGCGGACGGTGCGGAACCCGAAATGGGTGGTGTCGTTCTGCTGGCTCATGGCGGCGGAGGATAGCCCAAGGCGGTGGACGATGCGAGCGTGAAGCGGCGGCGCGGCGGCAACCCTGCGCGATGCCCCTTGCGCCCGCCGTGGCGTAGGGTAAATAGATTGGCCATGCGTGTCCTCTATTACCATTGTCTAAGCCCCTTCGCCCGCAAGGCTCGCGTGGTTTTGAAGGAAAAGGGCCTGGACTTCGACGAGATCAGCGTCCGCGACTGGGAACGGCCGGACGATTTCCTGGCCCTCAATCCGGCCGGCGAGGTGCCCGTGCTGGTGGAGGCCGACGGGGCGGTGATCTGTGGCGCCACCGCCATCTGCGACTATGTCGACGAGGTGTACGACGGCCCCGGCCTGATCGGCACCGACCCCTTGCAGCGGGCCGAGGTGCGGCGGCTGGTGGATTGGTTCGACCACAAGTTCAACGCCGAGGTCACCCTCTCCAGCGCCGGCGAGAAGCTGACCAAGCGGGTGCGCGGCGGCAGCGCGCCGGACAGCCGCGCCATCCGCGCCGGCCGCGCCAACATCCACATCCACCTGCAATACATCGCCTGGCTGACCGAGCGGCGGACGTGGCTGGCCGGCGATGTCCTGTCGCTGGCCGACCTGACCGCCGCCTGTCACCTGTCGCTGGTGGATTATGCCGGCGACGTGCCGTGGGACGAGCATCCGCTGGCCAAGGACTGGTACGCCCGCGTCAAGTCGCGTCCGAGCTTCCGGCCGATCGTCAACGAGGTCATCCCCGGCATCCCCGCCCCGCCCCACTACGCCGATCTGGACTTCTGAGGGGCGGCCGGTCGGGCGGAGGCGTGAAAAAGTTCTGGACAAGCGTGCCCTGGTTCGGTAAATCGCGGGCCTCCAAGGCTGATCCGGCGTAGCTCAACGGTAGAGCATGCGACTGTTAATCGCAGGGTTGTAGGTTCGAATCCTACCGCCGGAGCCATCTTCCAGACGATGCCAACCGGGCGGCCGCAGGGCCGGGCCCGGTTTTTTCATGCCTGGTCGTCGCCGCATCCGCCGCCACTCAGCCGGTGATTGCGCCGGGCAGGGCGAACCGGCTATCGGTAGGGGTGAAAACCCCGCGCGATCTGCTGGAGCCGCCGCCCCATGACCCCGACCGAGTTCGTCGCCAAGTGGAAAGCCTCCACGCTCACCGAACGGGCGGCCTCGCAAAGCCAGTTCCTGGATCTGTGCCGCCTGCTCGACGCACCGAGTCCCTCCGAGGCCGACCCCACCGGCGAGTGGTACGCCTTCGAGCGCGGCGCCAACAAGACCACCGGCGCCAAGGGCTGGGCCGATGTGTGGAAGCGCAATCACTTCGCCTGGGAATACAAGGGCAAGGGCCGCGATCTGGATGCCGCCTTCGCTCAGTTGCAACAGTATGCCGGCGCGCTTGGCAATCCGCCGCTGCTGGTGGTGTCGGACATGCAGACCTTCCGCATCCACACCGCCTGGACCAACACGGTGTCCGAGGTCCACACACTGACCCTCGACGACCTGCTGGATGCCGACAAGCGGCGGCTGCTGAAGGGGGTGCTGTCGGCCCCCAATACCCTCAAGCCGGGCCTGACCCGGCAGGCGCTGACCGAACAGGCCGCCGCCACCTTCGCCGCCCTGGCCCGCCGGCTGCGGGAGCGCGGGCATGATCCGCAGCAGGTGGCGCATTTCGTCAACCGGCTGGTGTTCTGCATGTTCGCCGAAGACGTCGACCTGCTGCCGAACAAGATGTTCCAGAAGATGCTGGAAGCGTCCCACCGGGCGCCGGAGCGCTTCGCCGACAACGCCCGCACCCTGTTTTCCGCCATGCGCACCGGCGGCAGCGTCGGCTATGACCCCATCGAGTGGTTCAATGGCGGCCTGTTCGACGATGACGACAGCCTGCCGCTGACCCGCGACGACCTGGGCGAGGTGCTGGCCGCCGCCCGGCTGGACTGGGCCGAGGTCGATCCGTCCATCTTCGGCACCCTGTTCGAGCGTGGCCTCGACCCCGACAAGCGCAGCCAGTTGGGGGCGCATTATACCGACCGCGACAAGATCAGGCTCATCATCGAGCCCGTCATCACCCGTCCCCTGCTGGCGGAATGGGAGGCCCGCAAGGCGGAGATCGCCGAGGCTCTCGCCAAGGCCGCCGCCGCCAAGGCTCCCGCCACTCGCACCAAGGGACGCAAGCAGGCGGAGGCTCTTTATCGTGCCTTCCTCGACCGGCTGCGTGCCTTCCGGGTGCTCGATCCGGCGTGCGGGTCGGGCAACTTCCTCTATCTCGCGCTGCTGACCCTCAAGGACCTGGAGCACCGCGCCGGGGTGGAGGCCGAGGCCATGGGCCTGCACCGCGAATTCCCGGCCGTCGGGCCCGATTGCGTCAAGGGCATCGAGATCAACCCTTACGCCGCCGAACTGGCGCGCATTTCCGTGTGGATCGGCGAAATCCAGTGGATGCGCCGCAACGGCTACAACATCCCGCGCAATCCCGTCCTGCGGCCGCTTGATACCATCGAGAACCGCGATGCGCTGTTCGCCGCCGACCCCGCCGCGCCGTGGCCGGACCCGGCCCACCTGTGGCCGCCGGCCGACGCCATCATCGGCAACCCGCCGTTCCTCGGCGACAAGATGATGATCGGCGCGCTCGGCGAGGACTACGTGAGCCGGCTGCGGCGCGGCTATGCCGACTGGCTGCCGGGCGGGTCCGACCTCGTGTGCTACTGGTTCGCCATCGCCGACCGCATGCTGCGCACGGGGCGGGCGGGGCGGGCCGGCTTCGTCGCCACCAACTCCATCCGCGGCGGCGCCAACCGCCGGGTACTGGACGCCATCCGCGAGCACCACGTCATCACCGACGCCTGGGCGGACGAAGCCTGGACGGTGGACGGGGCGGCGGTGCGGGTGTCGCTGGTGTGCTTCGGGCCGAAGGGTGACGGAGACAGTGCGGTGCTTGGCGGCCTGCCTGTTCCAGAGATATTTGCCGACCTGACTTCCAAAGCGGACCTGACACGTGCGGTGAAGTTGGCGCAGAACAAGAACGTCTCTTATGCTGGCATCCAGAAGACAGGACCCTTCGACCTACCGGGTGATGTGGTTCGAGGGTGGCTCACTATGCCGCTAAACCCGAACGGTCGGCCAAACTCTGAAGTTCTGAAGCCTTACTGGAACGGCCTGGACCTGACGCGGCGTCCCAGGGACTATTGGCTCCTCGACATCCCGTTGAACATGGCAGAGGCGGATGTCGCTCTTTATGAACAGCCCTACGAATATGCGCTCCGGCATATCAAGCCGACGCGAGTGGGCAAACGTGAGAAGCGCGCGAACGAGCTCTGGTGGGAGCATTACTGGCCGCGTCCCGAGATGCGCCGGAAGATCGCTAGCCTACGACGTTACATCGTCAGTCCGGAGGTGGCAAAGCACCGGCTTTTCGCATGGCTTTCCGCGCCGAATTTGCCAGACAAGAACCTTGTCGTCATCGCCCGCGACGACGACACCACTTTCGGCATCCTGCACAGCCGCTTTCACGAAGCCTGGGCGCTGCGGCTCTGCACCTTCCTCGGTGTCGGCAACGATCCCCGCTATACCCCCAGCACGACCTTTGAAACCTTCCCCTTCCCCGATGGCCTGACGCCCGACGTGCCGGCGGCGGCCTATGCCGATGATCCGCGCGCCCAGGCCATCGCCGCCGCCGCCGCGCGGCTCGATCAGTTGCGGCGTAACTGGCTGAATCCGCCCGATCTGGTTG
>JAEWWF010000051.1 GCA_023396465.1 Pseudomonadota bacterium | reverse complement strand
TGGTGGCGCGGATGCAGCCGTCGGTGTCGACCAGGGTGTCGCCCACCGGCACCGGCACGATCTCGCGCGCGAGGCGGCCGGCATCGCGGGCGGCGACGGCCTTGCTCTGGCTCCAGTGGCCGAAGCGGTCCTGGTCCTCGCGGCTGAGGCCGTACATCGCGGCCACCCGCTCGGCGGTCAGGCCGACGTTGATGTAGTCGGCCACCATCTGCGCATCCCAGGCCGGGTTGGGAAGCTGGTTGAAGCCCATCATCGGCACCCGCGACATGCAATCGGTGCCGCCACAGATGAAGGCCTCGCCGGCGTTGGTGGCGATCATGCCGGCCGCCATCTGCACCGCCTGGATGGATGAGCCGCACCAGCGGTTGATGGTGGCGCCGGCCACCGTCTCCGGCAGCCCCGCCAGCATGCCGACGACGCGGCCGATGTTGAGGCCCTGCTCCCCTTCCGGGAAGGCGCAGCCCCAGATGACGTCCTCGATCTCCGCCGGCGGCACGCCGGTGCGTTCCACCAGCGCGCGGATGACGTGGGCGCCCAGGTCGTCGGGGCGCATCCCGGCCAGCGCGCCCTTGTGGGCGAAGGTAAAGGGGGTGCGGCAATAGCCGGCGATGACGGCCTTGCGGGTCATGCTGTCGATCCTTTGCGAGGCGCTGGCGGGCTCAGGCGTAGAGGCCGGCGATTTCGGTGGCGTATTTCTTCGCGATGTTGGAGCGGCGGACCTTCATGGTGGCCGTCACCTCGTCGTCGTCGTGGTCCAGTTCCTTGGTCAGCAGGTGGAACTTGCGGACGTGCGACACCTGGGCCAGTTGGCCGTTGGCGGCGTTGATCTCGCCCTGCACCAGCTCGCGCACCGCCGGGTTCTCGGCCAAGCTGCGGAAGTGGGTGTAGGCGATGCCGTGTTCCTCGGCCCACTTGCCCACCGTTTCCAGGTCGATCTGGATGAGGGCGGAGACGTACTTGCGGCCCTCGCCGATGACGATGCATTCCTTGATGTAGGGGCTGCCCTTGACGGTGTTCTCGATCTCCGACGGGCTCAGGTTCTTGCCGCCGGCGGTGATGATGATGTCCTTCAGGCGGTCGACGATGCGGAACTGCCCCTCGACCATCTCCACCACGTCGCCGGTGTGCAGCCAGCCGTCGCGGATGGAGGCGGCGGTGGCCTCCGGGTTCTTGTAGTAGCCGGCGAAGACCACCTCGCCGCGCACCTGCAACTCGCCCATGTCGCCGATGCGGCACTCGGCGCCGTGGATGGCGGGGCCGACGCAGCCCGGCGCGGTGCGTCCGGGGTACTGGCCGGTGACCATGCCGGTGGTCTCGGTCAGGCCGTAGATTTCCAGCACCGGCACGCCGATGGTGCGGAAGAAGGTAACGATGCGCCGCGAGATGGGCGCCGCCCCGGTCAGCGCCACCCGTGCCTTGCGCAGGCCGATGTAGTTGCGCAGGGCGCGGAAGATCAGCAGCGTGCACAGCGCGAAGGTCAGCCGCTGGCCGAGGCTGCGTTGGGCCGGCGGCACCTCGGCGAAGGGTTCGCAGGCGGCGACGGCGCGGTCGAACAGCCAGCGGCGCAGGCCGCCGGCCTCGATCATCTTGATGTGGATGGCGCTGTGCAGCTTTTCCCAGATGCGCGGCACGCCGAGGAAGCTGGTCGGCGCCACCTCGCGCAGGTCTTCCTGCACGGTGCGCAGGCTTTCGCCGAAGTTGACCATGCCGCCGCCGTAGATCGGCCCCATGGTGGTGAACATCTGTTCCGCCACATGGCAGAGCGGCAGGTAGGACAGGTGGCTGGTGCCGGGGCCGGCGCCCAGGCGCTCGATGATGGCGGCGGCCTCGGCCCGCATGTTGCGCCAGGTGATCATGGCGCCCTTGGGCTTGCCGGTGGAGCCGGAGGTGTAGATCATCAGCGCCACGTCATCGAGCGACTGGCCGTCCACCCGCCGTTCCATCTCCGCCGGGTCGCGGTCACGCCCCAGCGCCTCCACCTCGGCGAAGGAGATGATGCGGTCGCGCGGGTAATGGCGCAGGCCCTTCATGTCGATGACGATGATGCGCTTCAGGTGCGGCAGCTGGTCCTGGCACTCCAGCACCTTGTCGGCCTGTTCCTGGTCCTCGCAGATGACCAGCTGCACCTCGGCGTGGCCGAGTACATAGGCCACCTCCGACGCCGGGCTGGTGGGATAGACGCCGACCGCGATGCCGCCGGCGATGCCGGCGCCGAACTGGGCCAGCACCCATTCGATGCGGTTGTCGGACAGGATGCCGACATGGCCGCCGCTCTCCAGCCCCAGCGCCGTCAGGCCGAGGGCGACGGCGCGGGACCGGGCGTAGTAGTCGCCCCAGGTGATGGGGTTCCAGATGCCGAAATCCTTCTGGCGCAGGGCGATGCCGGCCGGCGTCTGCTCGGCGCGGCGGCGCAGCATCTGCACCAGGGTCAGCGGGGGAAGCTCGGGCATGGCGGGCATCCTCACGACAGCCAGCGCTTGCGGCGCTTGTAGTGTTTGACGTCGCGGTAGTTCCGCGCCGCCCCTTCCTCGCCCATGCCGAGGTAGAACTCGCGCACGTCCTGGTCACGCATCAGCGTCTCCACCGGCCCGTCGGTGACGATGCGCCCCGTCTCCATGATGTAGGCATAGGAGGCGACGGCGAAGGCCATGGCGGCGTTCTGCTCCACCACCAGCATGCTGGTGCCGTGCTCGGCATTGATGCGGGCGATGATGGTGAAGATTTCCTCGGTCAGCAGCGGCGACAGGCCGAGGGAGGGTTCGTCGAGCAGGATGAGGCGCGGGTTGGCCACCAGCGCCCGGCCGATGGCGAGCATCTGCTGCTCGCCCCCGGACAGGTAGCCGGCGAGGCCCTTGCGGCGCTCGAACAGGCGGGGGAAGTACTGGTAGACGAGGTCGAAGTCCCGCGCCGAGGCTCCGGCGCGGGAATAGGTGGCGGCGACCAGGTTTTCCTCGACGGTCAGGTCCTCGAACACATGGCGCCCCTCCATGACGTGGAAGAGGCCGGCGTGGACCAGCGCGTGCGGCTTGCGGCCGCGCGTGGAGGCCCCGGCGAACACCACGTCGCCGGCCGTCAGCGCCCCGTTCTCCAGGTCGAGCAGGCCCGAGATGGCCTTCAGCGTGGTGGTCTTGCCCGCCCCGTTGGAGCCGAGCAGCGCCACCACCTGACCCTCCGGCACCCGCAGCGACAGGCCGCGCAGCACCTGGACGGTGTGGTTGTAGACCACCTCGATGTTGTTCACTTCAAGCAGGCTCGCCGTCTCCGGCCGCCGGGCCGCCGCCACCGCGTTCATGGCCTCAGCCTCCGGTGCGGGTGAGGTCGATCCAGTCGGACACCGGCACCATCTTCTGCTGCCCCATGTCGGCCCGGTAGATGCGGCCGACCGGGATGGAGTTGCCGGGGATGCTGACCGGCACGCCGATCAGGCCGCCGGTGTCGAAGTCCTTCAGGCTGTTGAGCGCCGCCTTCATGTTGGCGCCGGTCAGGTCCTTGCCGTCGGCCAGGGTGCGCTTCACCGCCTCGGTCATCAACATGGCGGTCAGCATGCCCTGGATGTAGGCGGTGGACTGGTACTCCGGCCGCATGGCGCGGATATTCTCCAGCATCGGCGCGTCTTCGGTGTCGTAGTAGTAGCGGTAGGGCATGACGCCCATGAAGCCGTCGGCGGCGGCGCCCATCTTCATGACGATGCTGTTGTCCATGGACCAGAAGGTGCCCATGAACTTGGTCTCCATCCCCATCTGCTTGGCCTGATTGATGAATTCAGGAATGGGGGCGAGGATGTAGCCGTGGAAGATGGTGTAGTCGGGCCGGGCGCGGCGCAGCTTCAGCACCTCGGTCGAGACATCGACGGAGCCGGGCGGCGTGACGATGGTCTCCACCACCTCCAGCCCCAGCGCCTTGGCGCGCTCGCTGCTGGTGGCGATGGGGTCGCGGCCGAACTCGGTGTCGGAATGGACGAAGGCCACCTTGGCGCCGGCTTTCTCCTGGGCAATGTACTCCAGCAGGATGCCGAACATCTCGGTATAGTCCGGCCCGGCCATGAACTGCATGGGGTAGGTGCCGGGGTCGTTCAGTTCGGTGGCGAAGGAGGCGCCGGCCATCAGGATGCCGCCGTGACGCTCCAGTTCCGGGTCGATGGTCTTGGCGAAGGCGGTGGAATCGCCGTAGTAGAGGGTGACCTTGTGCTGGCCGGTGATCTTGTTGAAGGCGGCCACCGAGGCATCGACCTTGTAGGCGGTGTCTTCCGGCACGTAGCGCAGCATGCGGCCTTCGATGCCGCCCTGCTCGTTGACCATCTTCACCCAGTCCTGGATGCCGGCATGGATGCCCTCGCCGGCGAAGGCGAAGACGCCGGTCAGCGGGATGGAGCCGCCGAGCACGATGTCATCCGCCGCGCGGGCCTGCGGCGCGAGGGAACCGACCGCGAGGCCGGCGGCGACCAGCGCCGCCACCACGGTGCGGCGGGAAAGCTTGAACGTCATCATGATACCTCCCAGTACGGTCTTGGTTCTTGTCGTTGCGAAGGATCAGGTCTTGAAGGGCCACAGGTGGAAGAACCGGCGGATGCGCCGCCACACTTCGGCCAGGCCCTGGGGCTCGAAGATCAGGAACAGCACGATCAGGGCGCCGAACACGATGGTGCGCACCGGCGACAGCAGCGCCACCGCATCGGGCAGCCACGGCGACAGCCAGCCGACCGCCAGCTTCAGCGCCTCCGGCACCATGGTCATGAAGGCCGCGCCCAGCACGGCGCCGAGGATGGAACCCATGCCGCCGACGATGATGGCGGCCAGGAAGAAGATGGACATCACCAGCGGGAAGCTTTCCGGCGTGATGACGCGGAAGAAATAGGCCCACAGCCCGCCCGCCACGCCGGCATAGAAGCTCGACAGGGCGAAGCTCAGCAGCTTGTAGCGCAGCAGGCGGATGCCCAGCACCTCGGCGGAGATGTCGCGGTCGCGGATGGCGATGAAGGCGCGGCCGATGCGGGTGCGGAACAGGTTGGCGGCGCCGAACACCATCAGCACCGTCACCGGCACGATCAGCCAGTAAAGCGTCCGCGGCTGGTCCAGCACGATGCCGAAGATGCTGGCCGGCGGCATGGTCAGGCCGGAAACGCCGCCGGTGACCGAGGTCCAGTGCGAGAAGACGAAGTGCAGGATCACCGAGGCGGCGATGGTGGCGATGGCGAGGTAGAGCCCCTTCACCCGCAGGCTCGGCACCCCCACCACCAGCCCCGCCAGGCTGGCGGTCAGGCCGCCGGCGACGAGGTTGAGCAGGAACGGCGTGCCTAGGTTGATCTCCAGCCACGCCACCGTATAGGCGCCCACCCCCATGAAGGCGGCCTGCCCCAGGCTGACCAGCCCGGTGTAGCCGGTGAGGATGTTGAGCCCGGTGGCCGAGGCGATGTTGATGGCCACCAGGCAGGCCATGTAGATCCAGTACGGCCCGGCGACGAAGGGGAAGACGGCCAGCAGGGCGAACAGGCCGACCAGCCAGGCGCGCTGCACCGTGGTGTCGAACAGGGCCTCGTCGGCGGCGTAGGTCTGTTTGGCGGCTCCGATGCGCATGGCTACAGTCGCTCGATCTCGTGGGTTCCGAACAGGCCGTAGGGGCGGACCAGCAGGACCGCGACCAACAGCGTGAAGGTGGCGAGCATCTTGAACTCGCCGCCGAGGTAGGCGCCGGCCAGCGCCTCCAGCAGGCCGATGAACAGCCCCGCCACCAGGGCGCCGAGCACGCTGTCGAGGCCGCCGACGATCACCACCACCAGCACCGACAGGCCGAACACGCCCATGGTCGGCGAGATGCCGCCGATGGCGCCGACCAGCATCCCCGACCCGGCGGCGGTGACGCAGGCGATGACCCAGGCCAGCGAGAAGACGCGCGGCACGTTGATGCCCATGGAGTAGGCGGCGGCCTGATCGCCGGCGGTGGCGCGCAGGGCGACACCACCGCGCCAGAAGCGGAACAGCAGCAGGAAGCCGGCCACCACCACCGCCGCCACCGCAAAGGCCGTCGCCACCTTGGCGGAGACATAGGCCTCGCCGAGGAACAGCGGCGTGCCGGGCATGTAGTCGGGCAGCATCAGCGGGTTGGCGCCCCAGATCAGTTCCACCGTGCCGACCAGCACGCTGCCGAGGCCGATGGTCAGCATGAAGACGCTGATCGGGCTTTCGCCCAGCATCGGGCGGATGAGCGTGCGCTCCACCGCCGCGCCGAACAGCCCGGCGACGGCCAGCGTCAGCAGCGCCGCCAGCCAGTGGGGCAGGGCCATGCCGGCGGCGAAGCCGAAGAACACATAGCCGCCGAGCATCAGGATCTCGCCGATGGCCAGGTTGACCACCCGCGTCGCCTTGTAGATCAGCACGAAGGCAAGGCCCGTCAGGGCGTAGAGACCGCCCGAGCCGATGCCGGCCAGGCTCACCTCGGCCAGGAACAGCCAGTCCATCACGCCACCTCCCGCTTGCCGGCCTGAACGCGGGCGCGCAGGTCGCCGACGTCGCCCGAGCCGAGGTAGGCGGCGATGACGTCGGGGTTGTTGGAAATGTCGCGCGGCAGGCCCTGGGCGATGACTTGCCCGAAGTTCAGCACCACCACATGGTCGGAAATGTCCATGACCATGCCCATGTCATGCTCGACCATCAGGATGGTGACGCCCCATTCCTCCTTCACGTCGAGGATGAAGCGGGCCATGTCCTCGGTTTCCTCGCGGTTCATGCCGGCCACCGGCTCGTCGAGCATGAGGATGCGCGGCTTCATGGCCAGCGCGCGGGCCAGTTCCACCCGCTTTTGCAGGCCGTAGGACAGGGCGGCGACCGGGGCGTTGCGGATGTGGTCGATTTCAAGGAAGTCGATGATGCGTTCCTCGATCTCGCGACGCAGTTCCATCTCCTCCCGCCGGGCGCGGCCGAAGTACCACAGGGCATCCAGCAGCCCGGTTTGCATGTGGGCATGACGGCCGAGCTTGATGTTGTCGAGCACGGTCATGCCGCGGAACAGGGCGATGTTCTGGAAGGTGCGCGCCATGCCAAGCTTGGCGCGGTCGGGGGCGTGCAGGTGGTTCACGCTGTCGCCGAAGAACCGGATGGAGCCGGCATTGGCCTTGTAGAAGCCGGAAATGGTGTTGAACAGCGAGGTCTTGCCGGCCCCGTTCGGCCCGATCACCGAGGTGACGGAACCTTCCGCCACCGTGAAGCCGACGCCGTCGAGCGCACGCAGGCCGCCGAAGTACAGAGCGACGCCCTCCACCTCCAGGGCGGCGACGGGGGACGGCGTTGAAACCGGGACTGGCGCCTCGGCGCCAGGGCGCAGCGGGGTGACGGAGGTGGTCATCGTCCCGCCCCCTTTGCGCAAGGGCGGCGGCGCGCGGACGGCAGGCGGCATTCGGCCCGGCACGGGGCCGCGGCCATGGGGACTGTCGCGGGCAAGGTCTCCTCCCTGGTGACACGTCGGCGCCGGTTTTAAGGGGGGCGTCTCGACGTCTTGCCGGATTGACGGGTGTGGTCTAGGGGCTGCTGTCCCTCGTCTGGAAAATGCTGTCGAACGAAGTGCCTTCCACCGGCGCGTCAAGGCTGCGGCCGGTGCGCACGAAGCCCTTGCCGAAGTCGGCGACGTGGCGCCGCATCCAGGTGCGGGCGGCCTCGGCGTCGCGGGTCCGCAGGGCGTCGAGCAGGCGGGAATGGGCCTCGAACAGGCGCGGTGCCGCCTCGGGTACCGCCTCGAAGATGGGCTGGGTGGCGGGGTAGATGAGCAGGCTGGCCGGTTCGCGCGCCAACTGGAGCACGCGGTTGCCGGTGGCGCGGGCGATGAGGGTATGGAACTCGGTATCCAATTCCGCCACCCGGGAAGGATCGTCCACCGCTTGGCCGGTACGCGCCACGTTGTCGGCGATGGCGTCGAGATCGTCGTCGGTGCGGTGGATCACCGCCAGTTCGATGGCGTTGCGCTCCAGCATGTCAATGGCTTCGTACAGCTCGCGGAAGGTCACCTGGTGCAGCACCAGGGCGCGGCTCATGCGGGTGGCGAGCTTGGTCTGGCGCGGCAGGCTGGCGACCAGCCGGCGGCCGGATTCGCGCCGCAGCAGGCCGGACTGTTCCAGGCAGCGGATGCCCTCGCGCACGGTCGAGCGGTTGACCCCGAACTGCTTCACCAGATCGGCCTCGGTGCCGATGTGCTCCCCCGGCCGGATGCGGCCAGTGACGATTTCCCGCTCGATCGCCTCGGCGACCAGCTGATAGGCCGGGGCCGCGCTGATGCGCTCAAATCGTTCGGTCGCGGCTTCGGCGGGGTGTCCCATGGTCTCACTGGCAGAATAACAGATTGTCCGACAAACTGATGGTCTGTTGTCCTGGCGTGGGAGTCAAGCCCGAGCGTGGCAGTACATCTTCTGGGTGGGGGGGCGCCGACCCCGCAGCGTCAGACCATCTGGGTGATGGTGCGGCGGAAGCGGGCCAGCGCCAGCAGCAGCAGCGCCGCGCCGATGCCGGCGATGGCCAGGAACTGCGGCCACACCACCGCGACTCCGGCACCGCGATAGAGGATCGCTTGGGCCAGGGCCACGAAGTGGGTGGTGGGGGCGGCCTGCATCACCCATTGCACTCCGACCGGCATGCTTTCCTGTGGCGTCACGCCGCCCGACAGCATCTGCAACGGCAGCAGCACCAGGATGGTCAGCAGCCCGAACTGGGGCATGGAGCGGGCCAGGGTGCCGAGGAAGATACCCATGGCGGTGGTGGCGAACAGGTGCAGGGCGGCGCCGGCCAGGAACAGCGGGATGGAGCCTTCGACCGGCACCCGCAGCAGTCCTTGCACCACCACCGTCAACGACAGGGCGCAGGCCACCAGCACCACCAGCGCCATGGCCCACACCTTGGCGATCATGATCTCGAACGGCGTCACCGGCATCACCAGCAGATGCTCTACCGTGCCGTGCTCGCGCTCGCGGATGAGGGCGGCGCCGGTCAGCACGATGGACAGCATGGTGACGTTGTTGATGATCTCCATGATCGAGCCGAACCACGCCTTGTCGAGCAGCGGGTTGAACCGCGCCCGCAGTTCCAGCCCGACGGGCAGGGTCTGGACCTCGCGGTGACGCTGGACGAAGGCCGCCACCTCCTGGGTGACGATGGTCTGCATGTGGCCGCTGCCGGTGAACGCCTGACTGACGCGGGTGGCATCGACGTTCAGTTGCAGCGTTGGTTGGCGGCCGGCCAGCACGTCTTTCTGGAAGCCGGGCGGGATGACGAGGGCGAAGGTGTCGAGCCCGGCGTCCATGCGGGCGTCCATCTCGGCCAGGGTGATCCGTTCCGGCGTGGTGAAGTAGGGCGGGTAGAAGGCGGCCGCCAACCGCTCCGACAGTTGCGAGCGGTCCTCGTCGACGATGGCGACCGGGGCGTGGTTCAGGGTCTCCGGCATGGCGGTGGCGGCGGTGTAGATCGCCAGGGTGAAGGCATAGACGATCAGCACCATCATGATCGGATCGCGCCCCAGGCTGCGCAGTTCCTTGATGCCAAGGTGCAGGATCTTGCCGTCCATGATCACCGCTCCTGCTTCTTCAGGAAAACCACCGCCAGCGCCAGCAGCACCGGCACCGCGATCAGCAGCGGCACGAAGGACGCTTGCAGATCGGCGAACCCGAGCCCCTTGGAGAAGGTGCCACGGGCGATGGTCAGGAAGTGGGTGGTGGGATAGACCTCGCCGATGAGCCGCCCGGCCCCCTGCAACGAGGAAATGGGGTCGATCATGCCCGAGAAGTTCACCGCCGGCAGCAGCGTCAGGATGGCGGTGCCGAAGATGGCGGCGATCTGGCTGCGCATGAAGGTGGAGATCAACAGGCCGAGCGCGGTGGAGGCAAAGACATAGAGCAGCGCCCCGGCCGCCAGGGTCAGGAAGCTGCCCTTCAGCGGCACGTCGAACAGCACGATGGCGAAGACGGTCAGCAGCAGGAAGCTCGCCATACTCAGCGCCACATAGGGTAGTTGCTTGCCGAGCAGGAACTCCAGCCGCGTCGTCGGGGTGACGTAGAAGTTGATGATCGAGCCCAGTTCCTTCTCGCGCACCACGCTTAAGGCCGCCAGCATGGCCGGGATCAGCATCAGAAGCATGGGGATCACCGCCGGCACGATGGCCGGCAGGCTGCGGACGTCGGGGTTGTAGCGGAAGCGGGTCTCGACCGTCGCGGCGGCGGCGAAGGCATCGGCGTGTCCCATCTCGCGGGCCTTGCGTTGCAGCCAATGCAGGTGCATGCCCTGGACATAGCCGCGGATGGTCTCGCCACGGGTCGGCATGGCGCCGTCGATCCAGGCCGCCACCGACACCGGCGCCCCGCGCGCCACGTCGCGGGCGAAGCCGGGCGGGACTTCGATGGCGAGGCTGATCTCGCCGGCCCGCATGCGGCGGTCGAGGTCTTCGTAATCGACCAGGGGCGGCCGCTCGATGAAGTAGCGGGAGCCGGCGATGTCCTGGGTGTAGTCGCGGCTGACGGTCGTCTGGTCGCGGTCGAGCACGGCGAAGGTCAGGTCTTCCACGTCCATGCTGATGCCATAGCCCATGACGATCATCAGGATGACGCTGCCGAGCAGGGCGAGGGTCAGGCGGATGGGATCGCGCACCAACTCCAGCGCCTCCCGCCGCGCGTAGCTGCCAAGGCGGCGGGTGGCGGCGGCCAGCGGCTTGGAGGCACTCTTCCCGGCGGCCGTCGCGGCGGCATCCCCTGCCATGCCAACCGGCCCGTCCGCCGCTGTTTCGTCGTTGCCGGCGGCGTCTTCCAGGTAATGGATGAAGGCGTCTTCCAGCGATGCCGCGCCGCGCCGTTCCACCAGTCCGGCCGGCGTGTCGGTGACCAGCACCCGGCCGGCGTGCATGAGCGAGATACGGTCGCAGCGTTCCGCCTCGTTCATGAAGTGGGTGGAGATGAAGATGGTCACGCCGTCCTGCCGCGACAGTGCCGCCAGTTCGCGCCAGAAGGCATCGCGGGCCACCGGATCGACGCCGGAGGTGGGTTCATCGAGGATCAGCAGGTCGGGCTTGTGGATCATGGCGACGGCCAGCGACAGCCGTTGCCGGTGGCCAAGAGGCAGGGACTCGGGCAGGGCGTCCATCACCGCCGACAGGCCGAACCGCTGCGCCATTTCCCCCACCCGGTCGGGGATGGTGGCGTCCGGCAGGCTGAACAGGCGGGCGTGCAGGTCCAGGTTCTGTCGCACCGTCAGTTCGGTATAGAGCGAGAAGGCTTGCGACATGTAGCCGACCCGGCGGCGGGTGGCGAGGTCCTTGGGGTCCACCTCGCCCCCGAACAGCCAGGCCGTGCCTTCGCTCGGCGGCAGCAGGCCGGTCAGCATCTTCATGGTGGTGGTCTTGCCGCAGCCGTTGGAGCCAAGGAAGCCGAAGATCTCGCCGCGCGCGATGGTGAAGCTGGCATGGTCGACGGCGGTGAAGTCGCCGAACCGCATGGTCAGCCCTTCGGCGCGGATGGCGATGCCGTCGCTGTCGTCCCCGGTGGCGGCGGGGCGGGGCGGGATGACGACCGGCCGGTGCTCCCGCCGCCGCTCCTCCGGCAGCAGGGCGATGAAGGCGGCTTCCAGACTGGCGGTGCCGGTGCGGGCGAGCAGCGCGGCCGGGCTGCCGGTGGCGAGCACGCGGCCGCCGTCCATGGCCGCCAGCCAGTCGAAGCGGGCCGCTTCCTCCATGTAGGCGGTGGCGACCAGGACGCTCATGCCCGGCCGCTCGGCGCGGATGCGGTCGATCAGGTCCCAGAACTGGCGGCGCGACAGCGGATCGACGCCGGTGGTCGGCTCGTCCAGGATCAGCAGGTCGGGGTCGTGGATGAGGGCGCAGCACAGGCCCAGCTTCTGCTTCATGCCGCCCGACAGCTTGCCGGCGGGGCGGCCGGCGAAGGGCGACAGGCCGGTGCCGGCCAGCAGGCGGTCGATGCGGCGGTGACGCTCGGCGGTATCCTGCCCGAACAGGCGGCCGAAGAAGTCCAGGTTCTCGAACACCGACAGGGTGGGGTAGAGGTTGCGGCCGAGGCCCTGCGGCATGTAGGCGACGCGCGGGCAGACGGCGCGGCGGTGGCCGGCATCGGCCATGCTGCCACTCAGCACCGTCACCGTGCCCTGCGCCGGCACCGGCCGGGCGCCGGCGAACAGTGCCAGCAGGCTCGACTTGCCCACCCCGTCGGGGCCGATGAGACCGGCCATGCAGCCGGCCGGCACGGCGAGAGCAAGGTCGTCCAGCGCCACGGTGGCGCCATAGCGCAAGGTGACATGGTCGGCGCTGGCGATGGCGGCGGCCGCCGGGGTCTGCGGCCGGGGGCTCATTGCGGCAGCCGCACGGCAAGTTCGGCCGGCCACGCGGCGGCGGGGTCGAGCCGGACGGTGACGGTGCCGGGCAGGCCGGTCTTGACGCTGCGGATGTGCTGGCGCAGCAGGTCGGCCGGAATGCGGGCCTTCAGGCGGAACATCAGCTTCTGCCGCTCGTCGGCGGTTTCCACCGTCTTCGGGGTGAACTGGGCGACATCGGCGACGAGGGAGATTTCGGCCGGGATGACCAGATGCGGCGCCGCGTCTAGAACGATGCGCGCCTCCGCTCCCAGGCTGACCCGGCCGGCATCGGCGGTCGGCAGGAAGAAGGTCATGTAGACGTCGGTGAGGTCGACCAGATTGAGCACGGTGCCGCCGGCCGCCACCACCTCGCCGGGGCGGGCGACCGTATACTGCACCCGGCCGTCGCGCGGGGCGCGCAAGGTGGCGTCGGCGATGTCGGCGCCGATGCGTTCGATGGTGGCGTCCACCGCCTCCACCTCGGCGCGGGCGGCGACCACGCCAGCGCGGGCGGTGGCAAGGGCGGCCTCGGTGGCGGCGACCTGCGCCTCGGCGGCCTTCAGGGCGGCCTGGGCGCCTTGCTCGGCGGCGCGGTTGTCATCCAGCACCTGCACCGGCACCGCCCCGCGCGGCGCCAGTTCGGTGGAGCGGGCGAGGCGCTTGCCGGCGGCGTCCAGTTCCGCCCGGCGCTGGCCGACCACTGCCTCCGCCGCCGCCCGTTCGGCGTCCGCCTGCCGTACCCGACTTTCCGCCGCCTCCACCTGGATGGCGGCGCGGCGCTGCTGGGCCTGGGCTTCCTTCAACTGCGCCTCCAGGGTGGAGACATCAATGGTCGCCAAGCTCTGCCCGGCGGTGACGAAATCGCCTTCGTCCACGGTCAGGTCGCGGACGCGGCCGGCGATCTTGGTGGCGACGTCGATCTCCACCGCCTCGATGCGGCCGTTGCTGCGGGCGAAGCCTTCCGGCAGCGCCTCGCGCGGCCACAGCAGCCATGCCACCGCCGCCGCCGCCGCGACACCCGCCGCGACGGCGGCCCATACCCGCCAGTGGACGGTCCGTTCCGGTGCCGTTGCCATGAGTGTCTCCCGTCGCTGCCGTGCATTCACAACCGCAATGATACAGGTCTCAAGCAGATCAGGCTGCGCGTCCGCCGCATGGCTGGCGCGCGGCGCGGGTAAAGTTGGCGGCCTGGTGACGGTGGTGTGAACCTTCCATGGTGGCGTCGGCGTCGGTTTGACGGACGGGCCGGAGAAACCACAGTTGGAAGTGCCGAGGCGGGCACCATCTGGCCTGCGGGGTCACGACTGCCATGGGGATTGAGCAATGACGCTAGCTGCCGGAGCCGCCGTCGATTTCGGCAAGATCGAGCACGACTATACCTTCCTGCTCGACTGTTTCCGCGAGGTGCTGGAGGACAGCGGCGATACCGCCATCGCCCGCGCCCTCGGGCTGACGCAGGCGGCGGTCGGGGTGGTCGACGGCGACGGGTTGGAGGCGGAGCGCCTGACCCAGGCTCATTCCATCGCTTTCCAACTGCTGCGCATGGCCGAGGAAAACGCCGATGCCCAGAGCCGTCGCGCGCTTCAGCAGGACGACCGTCTGCACGAGGACTCGGGATCGTGGGAACAGCACCTGCGGCGGCTGCGTGACCAGGGGCTGGATGCCGCCGACATCGCCGGCGTTCTCCAGGCGGCGCGGGTGGAGCCGGTGCTCACCGCCCACCCGACGGAGGCCAAGCGCCAGACGGTGCTGGAACACCATCGGGCGCTTTACCTGCTGCTGGTCGAGCGCGAGAACACCATGTTCACCCGCCAGGAACAGGACAGCCTGCGCGACCGTATCAAGGGCGTGCTCGACCGCCTGTGGCGCACCGGCGAAATCTTCCTGGAAAAGCCCGATCTGTCGTCGGAGCGCCGCCATGTGCTGCACTTCCTGCGCCATGTCTTCCCCGACGCGCTGCCGGCCCTGCGGGAACGGCTGCGGCAGGCGTGGACGGCCGAAGGACTCGATCCGGCGCTGCTGGCGGCCCACGCCGGGCGACCGCGGATCACCTTCGGCTCGTGGGTGGGCGGCGACCGTGATGGTCACCCCTTCGTCACTGCCGAGGTGACCGCCGACACCCTGGCCGAACTGCGGGCCGCCGCCCTTGACCTGCTGACCGACAGGCTGACGGCGGCGGCGGTGCGCCTCAGCCTGTCGGATCGTCTGCAACCGCCGCCCGACGCGCTGCGGACCGCCATCGCCCGCGCCGCCGTGCTGCTCGGCCCGGCGGGGGAGGCGGCGGCGGCGCGCAATCCCGGCGAATCGTGGCGCCAGTTCGTCACCCTGATGATAGCCCGCCTGCCGGTCGGGGAGACCTCCGGCGGTTATGCCCGGGCGGCGGAGCTGGACGATGATCTGGCGGTGCTGGAACGGTCGCTGCGGCAGGTGGGGGCCCATCGCCTGGCCGATGACGAGGTGGTGCCGCTGCGCGATCTGGTGCGGACCTTCGGCTTCCATCTGGCCCGCCTGGACGTGCGCCAGAACAGCGGCTTCCACGAACTGGCCCTGAGCCAGCTGATGGCCCGCGCCGGCCTCGACGGCGACGTCTACCTCGCCGCCGACGAGGCCGGCCGGCGGGCGGTGCTGGATGCCGAACTGGCCTCGCCGCGTCCCTTCACCCGCGCCGCCGCGTCGGTGGGGGCGCCGGAAGCCGATGCGGTGGTCGGCTGCTACCGCGTGCTGGCGCGGGAGGTGGAGCGTCACGGCGCCGACGGCCTTGGCGCCCTGATCGTCAGCATGACGCGGTCGGTGTCGGACCTGCTGACCGTCTACCTGTTCGCCCGCGAGGGCGGCCTGATGACTGAGTTCGAGGGCGCCGACGCCTGCCCGCTGAACGTGGTGCCGCTGTTCGAGACCATCGACGACCTGGAGCGCAGCCCCGGCATCCTCGACGCCTACCTGTCGCATCCGGTGGTGCGGCATTCGCTGCGGGCGCAGGCGGCGGCGGCCGGGCTCGACCAGCCCTTGCAGCAGGTGATGGTGGGCTACAGCGATTCCAACAAGGACGGCGGCATCTGGGCCAGCCGCTGGGGCCTTTACCGGGCGCAGGAGGCGCTGGCGGCGGTGGGGCGGCGGCACGGCGTGCGCATCCGCTTCTTCCACGGTCGCGGTGGCAGCATCAGCCGTGGCGCCGGCCCCACGCACCGTTTCCTGCGCGCCCTGCCGCCCCGGGCGCTCAACGCCGACA
>JAEWWF010000425.1 GCA_023396465.1 Pseudomonadota bacterium | reverse complement strand
TGCAGTAGGAGGAGAAGAAGGCTTCCTGGTCGTCCGGCCAGGCGATGGCCCATTCCACCGAACCCATGTCATCGGGGAAATCCTGGCGGCCGGCGAAGACGGCGGGGGTGACGGTGTCGCGCCCCTGCATCAGCTCGGCCAGGAAGTCGGTCAGGCCGTTGGGGAAGTGCAGTTCGGCGCTCTGCGGCGTCGGGTTGTCTTCCTTGATGAGGTCCGCCGCGCAGCTCCAGCGGATGCGCACGCCGCGATACAGATACGCCTTCGACCGCGTCATGCGGTAGAGCGTGCCCGGCTTGAAGCGGGCGCGCGGGCCGAAGATGTCCGGGTCGGGGTGGAAGGTGACGGTGGTGCCGCGCCGGTTCTGCACCGTGCCCAGGTCTTGCAGCGGGCTGGTGGCGAGGCCGCGGGAATAGGTCTGGCGCACCAGCTTGCGCTCGCGCGCCACCTCGACGATCAGGCTGTCCGACAGGGCGTTGACCACCGACACGCCGACCCCGTGCAGGCCGCCGGACACCTTGTAGGCGCCGCCGCCGAACTTGCCGCCCGAGTGCAGGGTGGTGAAGATCACCTCCAGCGCCGACTTGCCGGGGTACTTGGGGTGAGGGTCGACGGGAATGCCGCGCCCATTGTCGCGGATGGTCACCACGTTGTCGGGCGCCAGCTCCACGTCGATGACGGTGGCGTGGCCGGCCACCGCCTCGTCCATGGCGTTGTCGAGGATCTCCGCCACCAGGTGGTGAAGAGCCTTTTCGTCGGTGCCGCCGATGTACATGCCGGGGCGCTTGCGGACAGGCTCCAGCCCCTCCAGGACCTCGATGTCCTTGGCGGTGTAGTCGGCGGGTTTGGCGGCGGTGTTCTGGAACAGGTCGGACATGGCGCGCATTATAGGCAGCACCCCTGGGGCCGGCAAGGCGATGCCGTGGCGGCGGCGGGCGTCGTCGGTTATATGGTGGGGCCATGCGCAACCCTCCGTCCGAAGGACCAGCCGCCATGACCGAAGCCGTCGCCGAAACCGCCCTGCCGCAGGGTGAAATCATGATCCGCACCCTCGCCATGCCCGCCGACACCAACCCGGCCGGCGACATCTTCGGCGGCTGGCTGATGAGCCAGATGGACCTGGCCGGCGGCATGGCGGCCGGCGTGGCGGCGCAGGGCCGGGTGGTCACCGTGGCGGTGGACGGCATGACCTTCCACAAGCCGGTGCGGGTGGGCGATGAACTGACCTGCTACACCCGCCTCCTGCGGACCGGCCGCACCTCGCTCGCCATCAAGGTGGAAGCCTGGGTGCGTCGGCGGTCGACGCTGGAGCCGGTGAAGGTCACAGAAGGCACCTTCACCTTCGTCGCCATCGACGAGGCCGGCCGGCCCCGGGTGCTTGCCGCCGGCTGATCGCCGGCTGCGGCGATGCATAGTCCCGATGACGCCCATGGGAGAAGCCGGCTTGACGCTCCGCTGCCCAGGCGGGACAATCTGTGATGTATGAAATGGGAGAGGCTTTTCGCCTGCCTGGTCCCCGAACCACGACGGTTGGGGGTCGCCGCCCGTCCTGGTTCGGGGGTGCCGTCGGACCTCCGAAGAGGCTGCATCCGGGTGCAGAGGAGGCCGCGACAGCGGAGCGGCTCACTCGGGGAATAGGCCGCGCGGATTAGAAATACCGTCCGAGCCCCGAAGAATGCGCGCAAATTGCACGACCTACATGATAATTTTCCGCGCAATCGCCGTGCGTTCTTTCATGCGTGGGTTGCGCGGACGCCGGCCTCGGCCACGGGGAAGACATGCGGCTCGACGCTTATGATATTCGGATATTAACCGAGCTTCAGCGCGACAACAGGCTGACGAGCGCTTCTCTTTCCGAAGTTGTGCATCTGTCCCCGGCAGCCTGCTTGCGGCGGGTCGATCGTTTGCGCCGGGCCGGGGTCATCATCGCCGACGTGTCCGTCGTGGCGCCCGAGAAGGTGGGAGTGACCCTCCAGGCCATCGCGCGGGTGGCGCTGGAAACCAAACACGCCGAAGATCTCGCCGCCTTCGAGGCGGCCGTCCGTGCGGTGCCGGAAGTGCAGCAATGCTGGCATGTTTCCGGCGGTTTCGACTACGTGCTGGTGCTGTCGTGCCGTGACATGCCCGACTATGACGCCTTCCTGCGCCGCTTTCTGATCGACAATCCGCTGGTCCGCAATTTTGACGCCTGCATCGCCCTGCGGCGCGTGAAGACCGGCGTCGCGCTGCCGCTACACCTGCCGGCGGCGGCGCCCTGAGGGGGCACCGCACCGGGGCATCCGTTTCCCTAGCCGCCGGCGTTGATCTTCACGCCAGAGCAGTATTGAAATCGTCCAGCAGGGCGCCGATACGGGCGGCGTCCCACTCGGTCATGATGGCCATGGCGCGGCGCGATGCCTGGTGAA
This sequence comes from Pseudomonadota bacterium, assembly GCA_023396465.1. GTDB lineage: Bacteria > Pseudomonadota > Alphaproteobacteria > Rhodospirillales > Rhodospirillaceae > Caenispirillum. Next base: position 10,551 of record JAEWWF010000425.1, on the reverse strand, counting down.
TGGACATTTGCCGGATGCGCTGCTTCACCCGCGGGATGTTGGTGGACGACATCGACAGCTCGCGGAAGCCGAGGCCGAGTAGCAGCGGCGTCAGGCGCGGGTCGCCCGCCATCTCGCCGCAGACCGAGACCGGGATGCCGGCCCGGTGCGCCGCCTCGCAGCTGAACTGGATCAGGCGCAGCACCGCCGGATGCAGCGGGTTGTACAGATGCGCCACGGTGTCGTCGGAGCGGTCGATGGCCAGGGTGTACTGGGTCAGGTCGTTGGTGCCGATGGCGAAGAAGTCGGCGTGGTAGGCCAGGGCATCGGCCGCCAGCGCCGCCCCTGGCACCTCGATCATGACGCCGAGCGGCGGCAGCGGATCGGGCAGCGGCACGCGGCGGCGATGCAGGCGGCGCACCACCTGATCTAGGATGCGGCGGGCCTGCACCAGTTCCTCCGGCGTGCCGATCATCGGCAGCAGGATGCGCACCGGCCCGATCACCCCCACCCGCAGGATGGCCGCCAGCTGCGCCTCGAACAGGTCGACATGGGCGAGGCTGAGGCGGATGGCGCGCAGGCCGAGCGCCGGGTTGGGCGAAATCCGGCCGCCCACCAGCGACCCCAGCTTGTCGCCGCCGGCATCGAGGGTGCGGATGGTCACCGGGCGGCCGTTCATGGCCTCCACCACCGGCCGCATCAGCTCCACCTGCTGATCCTCGTCGGGCAGGTCGTCGCGGTTCATGAACAGGAACTCGCTGCGCAGCAGCCCCACCCCTTCCGCTCCGGCGTAGAGGGTGGCGTCGATCTCGGTCGGCAGTTCCATGTTGGCGTTGAGGTGGACGCGCACGCCGTCGCGGGTGATGGCCGGCACCTCGCGCAGGCGCGACAGCGCCCGGCGGTGCCGCAGGAAATCGGCCCGCCGCTTGCGGTAGAGGCACAGCGCCTCGGCATCGGGGTTGATGATGACCTGGCCGGCGGTGCCGTCGACGACGATGGTGTCGCCGCTGCTCACCTGCCCGGTCAGCCCCTGCACGCCCACCACCGCCGGCAGGCCGAGCGACCGCGCCATGATCGCGGTGTGGCTGTCGGCGCCGCCGGTTTCGGTGGCGAAGCCGCACACCGTCTCGGGGTCGAGCAGGGCGGTATCGGCCGGGCTCAGGTCTTCGGTGACGATCACCGTGTTGCGGCCGAGGGAGGAGAACGCCCGCACCGGCGCCTTGGTCAGGTTGCGGATCAGCCGCTGGCCGATGTCGCGGATGTCGGCCATGCGGCCGGCGAGATAGCTGTCCTCCATGGCCGCGAACGCGGTCAGCAGCTCGCCGATCTCGTGCTTGACGGCGGCTTCGGCGTTGATGCGCTGCTCGGCGATGCGGCTGTTGACGCCGCGCACCAGCCGCGAGCCGGACAACATCTGCTGGTAGGCGTCGAGCAGGTAGCCCAGTTCCTCGCCGGCGGCACCGGGGAGCTTACCGGCGCGGCGCTTGAGGGTGCCAAGCTGACGCATGGCGGCCTGCACCGCTTCGGCGAAGCGGCGCTGTTCCGACTCGATGCGGCCGGCGGCGATGCGGTATTCGGGGGCGTGCAGGGCACCGGCGTCATGTACGTGCACCGTTCCCACCGCAATCCCCGGAGCCACCCCCAGGCCGTCGAGCCGCCGGCAGTCGCGCGGCGCCCGCTCAGTCTTCATGGAACTTGTCGTCGATCAGCTGGCAGATGGCGGCGATGGCCGTCTCGGCATCATCGCCGGCGGCAAGGATTTCGATGGTGGTGCCGGGCGAGGCGGCCAGCATCATCAGCCCCATGATCGACCGGCCGGACACTTCCTGGCCCCGGTTGATGACGGTGATGTCGGCGCTGTACTCGGCCGCGAGCTTGACGAACTTGGCCGCGGCACGGGCGTGCAGGCCGCGGCTGTTCCTTATGGTTGCCTCGCGTCGGATCATGTCTTGGACGGTCCCCATGGGTGCCTCTCACGACTCCTGGGTCAGCAGCTTGGAGGCGACGTTGATGTACTTGCGCCCCGCTTCCTGGGCGGCGGCCACGGCATCGGCGAGATCCTTGGTGCCGCGCACCGAGGCCAGCTTGATCAGCATGGGCAGGTTGACGCCGGCGATCACCTCCACCTTCGCCTTGTCCATGATGGAAATGGCAAGGTTGGACGGTGTGCCGCCGAACATGTCGGTCAGCAGAACCACCCCGGCGCCGCTGTCGGTCTGGGCGACGCGGGCCAGGATGTCGGCGCGGCGCTGCTCCATGTCATCCTCCGGGCCGATGCACACGGTGGCGATCATGTCCTGCGGACCGACCACATGTTCAAGCGCCGCCACCAGTTCGTCGGCGAGCCGGCCGTGGGTTACGAGTACCATACCGATCATAGGGTTTCCCTCTTCTCCCACCCCTCGGGCAAGGCCTGGGGGTCGACGTCGCGGTGGCGGACGATGACGCGCATGCCGCCATCGCGCAACCAGCGGGCCAGCCGGTCCACGGTGAAGACCGAACGGTGCTTGCCGCCGGTGCAGCCGACGGCGATGGTCAGATAGCTCTTGCCCTCGGCCTCGTAGCGCGGCAGCAGCGGTTCCAGCAGCGCGCGCAGGTTGCCGTAAAAGGCGGTCCAATCCGGGTCCGCCTCCACATAGGCGGCCACCCGCTGGTCAAGGCCGGTGAACGGCTTCAGCTCCGGAACATAGTGCGGATTGGTTAAAAATCGCACATCGAACACCAGATCGGCATCGCGCGGCACGCCGTCGCGGAAGCCGAAGCTGGTGACGCAGACCGTCATGCCCGGCGAGGTGCCGAGCGTGAACAGCTGTTCCAGGTCGGCCCGCAGGTCGCGCGGCGGCCGGTTGGTGGTGTCCATCACCACGTCGGCGGCATCGCGCAGCGGTCGCAGCATCTGGCGCTCGATCTGGATGCCGTCGAGCAGCGGCAGGTCGACCGCCAGCGGGTGGCGGCGGCGGGTTTCGGTGAACCGCCGCATCAGCACCTCGGTGTCGCTGTCGAGGAACAGCAGGCGGGCGTCGAGGTGATCCTCCGCCCGCAGCGCCGCCATGCCGCGCTTCAACTGCGCCACGTCGAAATCGCGGGTGCGGATGTCGATGCCGAGCGCCAGCGGCCGCCGGATGCCCCCGCCGGCATGCAGCAGGCCGTCGAGCAGGGCCAGCGGCAGGTTGTCCACCGCCTCCCAGCCCATGTCCTCCAGCGCCTTCAGCGCCGTCGTCTTGCCGGCCCCGGACAGGCCGGTGACGACGACCACGCGCCCGCAACCGGCCGCGTTGAGCGGCACTTCTGCGGGGTGGGCCGCTGCGGGCGGCACGGTGTCTCGCTCGACGGTCATGGCGGTTGAAGTATATCGCCCACGGCCAGCATAAGGGCAAGGCGAACCTTGGCCGGCGCGCTTGCGGCGAAGGGATCGAGCCGCACCAGCGGCAGCCGGTGGCCCGGCAGCAGCTCGGCGGCGGCATCGGCCGGCGGCAGGCGCTCCACCGTCTCCGCCCGCACCAGGTCGACCACCAGCCGCAGCGGCACCGGCCCGGGGTGCAGACGCTCCGCCGGCAGCCGCAGGATGCCGACGCCGCGCACTTCCAGCAGCCCGGCGATGGCAGCCGGGGCGGTGCCGGTCAAGCCCGATGTGGTGCCGTCGGTGGCGGCGGGGTCGGCCGTCACCTCGGTATAGTCGTCGGCCACCAGGCGGGCATCGCCGCGGCCGTCGTCGAGCAGTCGCAGCGCCAGGTCCGACTTGCCGCTGCCCGACGGCCCGCGCAGCACCACGCCGCGTCCGCCGAGCGCCACGGTGGTGGCGTGAAGGGTGATGGTCATGGAAACCAGAGTGGGCGCCGCCGACCGGCAAGTCAATCGGCGCCCCTCCGGTGTTTGGTCCGGCGTCAGGAGGCCAAGGCGGCGGCCACCGACGACGCCAGGGGCGTGGTCGGCCGTCCGATCAGCCGGGAAAGCTGGCGGCCGTCATCGAACAGGGCGCCCTGCGCGGCGCCGGCATCGGAGTCGGCGAGCAGGTTGGCGAGGCCCTCGGGCAGGCCGGCGGCCAGCAGGGCGGCGGTGAAGTCGGCCGGCGGCAGGTCGGTATAGGTGACGGCGGTGCCGCTCTGCCGCGACACCTCGGCGGCGAGGTCGGCCAGGGTATAGGCGCTGTCGCCGGCCAGTTCATAGGTGGTGCCGGCGTGGCCGTCGGAGGTCAGCACGGCGGCGGCGGCTTCGGCGTAATCCCGGCGGGCGGCGGAGGCGATGCGGCCGGTCCCGGCACTGCCCAGCAGAACCCCGTGGGCCAGGGCCGGCGGTACCGAGGCCATGTAGTTCTCGGTGTACCAGCCGTTGCGCAGGATCACCGCCGGGATGCCGGACTGATGCAACGGCACCCACCGCTTCGCCGAATTGCGCCGCCGCATCGGCGGGGTGAGCGAGCGCATGCTGGCCCAGACGCTCCAGTGGCTGGAGGGCGATGGTTTGGTGCGCCGCGTCTCCTATCCGGTGGTTCCGCCGCATGTGGACTACAGCCTGACGCCCCTCGGCCGGGAGGCGGCGGAGAGGGTGCAGGGGCTGGCCGACTGGATCGAGGGCAACCTGCCCCGCCTGCTGGCGGCCCGCGTGGCTGACGGGGAGGGGGATGGCGTGGGGCCACTGGTGGAAGCGCTCGACTTCACGTCGCCGAAGACCTAGCCTTTCGATCCCCTATTCCTTCCGGCAGCCCGCTCCCCCATGGCCGTCCTCCAGACCCTGTTCTCCGTCATCGCGCCGGTGTTCCTCATCTCGCTCATCGGCTATTTCTGGGGCCGCAGCGGCAAGGTGTTCGACACCCCCATGGTGACCCTGCTGGTCATCAACATCGGCGTGCCGTGCCTGATCGTGAACGTGCTGCTGAAGGCGGACCTGACGGCCGACGCCCTGACCGAGATGGCCGCCGCCGCCTTCCTGTCGCTGATCGCCACCGCCGCCGTCGCCTATGGCTTCGTGCGGGTGATGGGGTGGTCGAGCCGCGCCTACCTGCCCGGCCTGATCTTCGGCAACACCGGCAACATGGGCCTGCCGCTGGCGCTGTTCGCCTTCGGGGAGCCGGGTCTGGCGCTGGCCATCGGCTATTTCGTCGTTTTCGCGGTGTTGCAGTTCACCTTGGGTCTCAGCGTCGCCTCCGGCCGCTTCTCGGCGAAGGAGACGCTGCGCAACCCGGTGGTGGTGTCGGTGGTGATCGCCATCGGCCTGATGGCCGCCGACGTGACGTTGCCGAAGTGGATCGACAACACCCTGACCCTGCTGGCCGGCATGACCATCCCGCTGATGCTGCTGACGCTCGGCGTGTCGCTCGGCCGGCTGCATGTCCACACCCTCGGCCGCAGCGCCGTGCTGTCGGTGATGCGGCTGGCGCTCGGCTTCGGGCTCGGCTGGGCGACGGCGGAACTGCTGGGCATGGAGGGCATGGCGCGCGGCGTGCTGATCCTGCAAAGCGCCATGCCCGTGGCGGTGTTCAATTACCTGTTCGCGGTGCGCTACCACTCGGCGCCGGAGGAGGTGGCGGGGATGGTGGTGATCTCCACCGCCCTGTCCTTCGCCACCCTGCCGTTCCTGCTGCTGGTGGTGATGTAGCGCCGCCCCTGCCTCAGAGGGTCAGGCCCTTGGCCATCACGCGGGCGAGGCGCTTGCCGAAGGCGATGGGGTCGGTGGGGGCCTCGCCCTCGACGATGCGGGCCTGATCGAGCAGCAGGAAGGCCAAGTCCTCCAGGTCCGGCGATCCGCCGTCGACCGCCCGCGCCGCCATGTGCTTGATCAGCCCGTGGGTCGGGTTGATCTCCAGGATGCGCGGCGTCTCGTCGTCCTTCTGCTTGTGGGCGCGCAGCAGGCGTTCCAGATGCATGGGCATGTCGCCTTCCTCGGCCACCAGGCAGACCGGGCTTTCGGTCAGGCGGTCGGAGGGGCGGACGTCCTTCACCTTGGCGCCCAGGGTCGCCCGCAACAGGGTGACAAGGCCGTCCAACTGGTCGGCCGGCGCTTCGTCCTTCTTGCGCTCCTCGGCCTGCTTCTGCTCCTCCGCCCCGCCCGAGATGGCGGCCAGGTCGGCGCCGCCGGCGGCCACCGACTTGAGCGAGAACTCCTTGTAGCCGGGGGCGTTGGCGACCCAGAACTCGTCGATGGGATCGGTCAGCAGCAGCACTTCCACGCCCTTGGCGCGGTAGCCTTCCAGCAGCGGGCTCTGCATCAGCGCGGCGCGATCGTCGCCGGTGATGTAGTAGATGTGCTTCTGCCCGTCCTTCATGCGCTCCACGTAGTCGCTGAAGGACACCAGCCCCTCGCCGTGGGTGGTGCGGAAGCGCACCAGTTCGGTGATCTTGTCGCGGCGTTCCCAGTCCTCGTACATGCCCTCCTTCACCACGGCGCCGAAGGTGTCCCAGAAGGTGGCGTAGTCGTCGGGGGCGTCGGCGGCCTTCTTCTTCAACTCGCCCAACAGCTTGTTGACGAGGCCGTTCTGGATCTTCTTCAGCAGCGGGTTGTGCTGGAGCATCTCGCGGCTGACGTTGAGCGGCAGGTCGGGGCTGTCGACCACGCCGCGCACGAAGCGCAGCCATGCCGGCACCAGACCCTCGCAATCATCGGTGATGAACACCCGGTTGACGTAGAGCCGCACATGCTGCTTGCGGTCGGGCTGGAACAGGTCGAACGGCTTCTGGCTGGGGATGAACAGCAGGCCGGTGTATTCGATGGCGCCTTCGGCCTTGGTGTGCAGGGTCAGCCACGGCTCGTCGAAGGCGTGGGCGACGTGGTGGTAGAATTCCTTGTACTGCTCGGCGGTGATGTCGTCCTTCGACCGCGTCCACAGGGCGGAGGCTTCGTTCAGCGTCTCGGCCTCGGCATCGCCGTCCTTCAGCTGCACCGGGATGGCGATGTGGTCGGAGTAGGTCTTGACGATGTGGCGCAAGCGGAAGGGCTCCAGGAACTCCTCCTCGCCGTCCTTCAGGTGCAGCACGATGCGGGTGCCGCGGCCGGCATCGGGCACCTCGCCGACGGTGAAGGTGCCGCTGCCGTCGGACACCCAGCGCCAGCCGTGGGCGTCGCCGGCCTTGCGGGTGACGACCTCGACCTGCTTCGCCACCATGAAGGCGGAATAGAAGCCGACGCCGAACTGACCGATGAGGGTCAGATCCTTCCGCGAGTCGCCGGTCAGGTTGCGCAGGAACTCGCCGGTGCCGGAGCGGGCGATGGTGCCCAGGTTCTCGATCAGCTCGTCGCGGGTCATGCCGACGCCGTTGTCGGCGACGGTCAGGGTCTTGGCATCCTTGTTCGGGATCAGCGTGATGCGGAAGCCGGGGTCGTCGGCGGTCAGGTCCGGCTGGGTCAGGGCCATCCAGCGCAGCTTGTCGCAGGCGTCGGAGGCGTTGGACACCAGTTCGCGCAGGAAGATTTCCTTGTGGGAGTACAGGCTGTGGACGACGATATCCAGCACCCGCGCCACTTCCGCCTGAAAATTCAGTTTTTCGTCAGCCATCTCGAGCAATCCTTGTTCCTTGGCCTTGCATCGGTCCCCTGAGGACGCGCGCCGGCCCCTGCGGGCACCGGCGGCGGCTCGATATGGGGAAATTCGGCGGCGAAGTGCAAGCACAGGATGCCGCTCCGGCGTCGTTCCGAGGCCGGGGCGAACCGGTGTGGTCGCCGCCGCGTCCTGTATCGGCGGGTATTTGCTCGCCGGTATGATGCCACCGCGATAAGAAAAGGTGGTGGTGGCCTATCCTCGACGTTGCCCACACGTCGGGGACGGGCTATTAATTCCGCCCCGTCGCCCGCGCTCTGCCGTGACGACAGTCCGCCCGTGCGCCGTCGGAAGACGCCCGCGGCCGGAACGACAGATTTCTGAACCCCGGCCGGACCGTGCTGGCATAAGGCCGACGGCCGCGACGACCAGGAGAGTTTTATGCAGCTTCCCGTGCAGATCTCCTTCCACGGACTCGACCACTCGGACGCCGTCGAGCAGCGCGTCCGCGAGAAGGTGGAAAAGCTGGAGCAGTTCTGCAAGGACATCGTGTCCTGCCGCGTGGTGGTCGAACAGCACCACAAGAACACCTCCAACCAGCATCACAAGGGTGAGCCGTTCCACATCACCATCAATCTGTCCGTTCCGGGCGATGAACTGGTGGTCGGCCGTGACCCGAAGGAAGTGCATGCGCACGAAGACATCGGCGTGGCCATCCGCGATGCCTTCGACAGCATGGAGCGGCAGCTGAAGTCCTGGGTCGGCAAGCAGCGCGAAATCGACCGCGACGCGCACAAGTCGGCCTGATCCGACGCCGCCGTCCGCCGGCCGTTTTCCCGACGCCCTTCGCCACCGCGCGAAGGGCGTTCGTGCTTGTGCGTTGCCGGTGGCGATCTTGCATTCCGGCGCCGTCCTCCCGATGTTGCGGCCATGATCAGCACGCTTTCGGGGGCCAGGATCACCGCGGTCCTCGGCCCGACCAACACCGGCAAGACCCACCTCGCCATGGAGCGCATGATGGGTCATGCCACCGGCATGATGGGGTTTCCGCTGCGGCTTCTCGCCCGCGAGAACTTTGACCGGGTCGTTCGTGCCAAGGGGCCGCATCGGGTCGCCCTCATCACCGGCGAGGAAAAGATCATCCCGCCCAATCCGGCGTGGTGGATCTGCACGGTGGAGAGCATGCCGCTCGATCGCCGGGTCGATTTCCTTGGCATCGACGAGATCCAACTGTGCGCCGACCCCGATCGCGGCCATATCTTCACCGACCGCCTGTTGCGTGCCCGTGGCGCCCGCGAAACCATGTTCCTCGGCAGCGAGACCATCAAGCCGTTGATCCGTGATCTGGTGCCGGGCATCGAGATCGTCACCCGGCCGCGTCTGTCGCAACTGACCTATGCCGGTCCGCGCAAGCTGACCCGGCTGCCGCGCCGGTCGGCCATCGTCGCCTTCTCCGCCGCCGACGTCTATGCCATCGCCGAATTGGTCCGCCGCCAGCGCGGCGGCGCGGCGGTGGTGCTGGGGGCCTTGAGCCCGCGCACCCGCAATGCCCAGGTGGCCATGTTCCAGGCCGGCGAGGTCGACCATCTGGTGGCCACCGACGCCATCGGCATGGGCCTCAACATGGACATCGACCATGTGGCCTTCGCCGCCGTCCGCAAGTTCGACGGCCACATGCCGCGCCGGCTGGACGCCTCGGAAGTGGCGCAGATCGCCGGGCGGGCCGGGCGTGGCATGAACGACGGCACCTTCGGCACCACCGGCGACACCGGCGGCATCGACCCCGAGATCGTCGAGCGGGTGGAGGGCCACAGCTTCCCGCCGCTGACCGGCCTGTTCTGGCGTAACGCCGACCTGCGGCCGACCTCCATCGACGCCCTGCTGGCCTCCCTCGCCAAGCCGCCGCAGCAGCCCGGCCTGATCCGCCCGCGCCGCCCGGCCGACGACCAGCTGGCGCTGGAGGCGCTGGCCCGCGACCCGGATATCCGCCGCATCGCCGATACCGCCCACCGGGTGCGGCTGCTGTGGGATGTCTGCGGCGTGCCCGATTTCCGCAAGGTGATGCCGGAGAGCCATTCGCGCCTGCTGGCCCAGATCTACCGCCACCTCACCGCCGGCGACGGTCGCATCCCCACCGACTGGCTGGCCGGGCATGTGCGGCAGGTGGACCGGGTGGACGGCGACATGCACGCGCTGGTCGACCGCATCGCCTCCATCCGCGTGTGGACCTACATCAGCCACCGCGCCGACTGGCTGCACGACGCCCGCGAATGGCAGGAAAAGACCCGCGCGGTGGAGGATCGCCTGTCCGACGCCCTGCATGCCAGCCTGACCCAGCGGTTCGTCGACAAACGCACCGCCGTGCTGGCCCGCGTCCTGCGCGACGACTCGCCGCTGCTGCCCACCGTCTCCGCCGCCGGGGCGGTGCTGGTGGAGGGGCAGTCGCTCGGCCAGTTGAGCGGCCTGCGCTTCATCCCCGAGAAGGGCGAGAGCCGCGCCGCCGACCGGGCGGTGATGAACGCCGCCGGCAAGGCCCTGCGGCGGGAGATCGCCGACCGCGTCGACCAGTTGGTGCAGGACGGCGACGACGCCTTCAGCCTCGACGATGCCGCCGCCGTGCTGTGGCGCGGCGAGCCGGTGGCGCGGCTGACCGCCGGCGCCGATCCGCTGCGTCCGGCGGTGGAGGTGCCCTTCGCCGACATGCTGGAAGGCGACGCCCGCGACAAGGTGCGCCGCCGCGTCGGCGACTGGGTGAAGGCCCACGTCGGCGGCGGGCTCAAGCCGCTGGTGCGGGCGCTGGAGGCCGATCTGACCGGCGCCCCGCGTGGGCTGGTGTTCCAGCTGGCGGAGGCCCTCGGCAGCCTGCCGAGGGTGGCGGTGGAGGCGCAGCTGCGGGCCTTGGCCGAGGCCGACCGCAAGGCGCTGGCCCGCCTCGGCATCCGTTTCGGCGTCGAATCCGTGTTCCTGCCGGCTCTGTTGAAGGCGGCGCCGCAACGCTTGCGCGGCCGCCTGTGGGCCGCCCGCACCGGCGGCGTGCTGCCGGCCCTGCCGGACGGCCGCGCCAGCCTGCGCTTCATCCCCGAGAAGGGCGAGAGCCGCGC
>JAEWWF010000423.1 GCA_023396465.1 Pseudomonadota bacterium | reverse complement strand
CTTGTGATCCTCGGCGATGATGGTGCCGTCGGCCTTCACCCGCGCCACCGCCCGGCCGCGCGGGTCGTAAAGCACATCGCCGGCCTTCAGCAGCCCGCGTTCCACGATGTTGCCGAACGGCACCCGTGGCTCGCTGCGCTTGGAGGGAGTGGCCAGCAGCGACAGATCCTTCACCTCCTCCACCGCCGCGATGCGGGCGCGGGCGGCGTCGATGTAGGTTTTGTCGCGCTCGATGCCGATCCACTTGCGGCCCAGCTTCTTGGCCACCGCGCCGGTGGTGCCGGTGCCGAAGAAGGGGTCGAGCACCACGTCGCCCGGCTTGGTGGACGACAGCAGCACGCGGTAGAGCAGCGCCTCCGGCTTCTGGGTCGGGTGGACCTTCTGGCCGTCGCCGTCTTTCAGCCGCTCCGAGCCCGTACACAGCGGCAGGGTCCAGTCGGAGCGCATCTGGAGGCCCTCGTTCAACTCCTTCAGGGCGTCATAGTTGAAGGTGTACTTGCTGTCCTCGTGCTTGGAGACCCACAGCAGCGTCTCGTGGGCATTGGTGAAACGGCGGCCGCGGAAGTTGGGCATGGGGTTGGTCTTGCGCCACACCACGTCGTTCAGCATCCAGAAGCCCATGTCCTGCAACATGGCGCCGACGCGATAGATGTTGTGATAGCTGCCAATGACCCACAGCGTGCCGTCATCCTTCAGCACCCGCCGCGCCGCCGTCAGCCAGCGGCGGCTGAACTCGTCGTAAGCCTGGAAGCTGGCGAACTTGTCCCAGTCGTTGTCGACGCCATCGACGCGGGAATTGTCCGGCCGGTGCAGGTCGCCGCCCAGTTGCAGATTGTACGGCGGGTCGGCGAAGATCATGTCCACCGACTTTTCCGGCAGGCTTTCCAGAATGGCGATGCAGTCGCCTTCGTAGATGCGGTTGGTCTTCAGGGTGCTGGTCATGGGGTGTCGCGTCCTCTGTGTTGACACGACTGTTCGCGCAAGCCGCGACTCGGGTCAAGAATCGCCTTGACTCAGGATGTTAGCCTGAGTCGCGGAGATGACGCTTCAACTGCGACTCGGCGGCATCCTTGGCACATCATCTTGTGATGGCGGGAGTCGCCGGACTCCATGATCTTGGGAATGTGTCAGTTTTGCCACAGTGTGTGCAAATCGCACTGACCGACCAGATCGCGCACCGGCGCGAACGATCGGCGGTGGTGGATCGTCACCCCGAACTCGCGCATGGCGGCACGATGGGCGGCGGTGCCGTAGCCGGCATTGCGCTCCCACCCGTAGTGCGGAAACCCGACCGCCAGCGTCCGCATCAGCCGGTCGCGGGTCACCTTGGCGACGATGGAGGCGGCGGCGATGGACAGGCTGAGGCCGTCGCCACCCACCACGGTGCGTACCGCGCAGCCGGCACCGAGGCGGGGCGGCTGGTTGCCATCCACCAGCGCCACGTCAACGGCACAGCCCAATGCCGAGCAGGCGCGGTCCATGGCCATGTGGGTGGCACGCAGGATGTTGTGGGTGTCGATCTCCGCCACCGACGCCTCGCCGACACCGATGCGGGCGGCGCCGTCGCAGTCGTGCAGCAGGGCGAACAACGCCTCGCGCCGCCTGTCCGTCAGCTTCTTGCTGTCATTCAGCCCGTCCACCAGGGCCTTCGGCAGACGGTCGCGGTCGAGGATGACGGCGGCGGCCACCACCGGTCCGGCCAGCGGCCCCCGCCCGGCCTCGTCGATGCCGCAGACGACGCCGGTCTCGGCGGTTTCGAGCTTCCAATCAGGCATCGCGGGTGGTCTTGTCCTCGGGGGCAGGCGCGGAAGGGCGATCAGTGTCGTCGTGGTAATCGCTTGGCGCCGACGATGCAAGCCGGGGCGGCGGCGCCTCGCCACGCAGGTGGCTGAGGGCGAACCGCGACGCCCACCGCACTTGCCGCGCCTCATGCCCATAAAGGGCGCGCAGAAGGTCGCCAAGGCCCGACACCCGGCGGCGGCCTAGCGTTCCCAGGCGCCGCATGGTCGCCAGCCACAGCGGCGAGATCATCAGGCTGAGCACCGTCACCGCCACCACGAACTGTTCCTCCTGCCGCTCCAGCATGCCGAGCATCCGTCCCTGGCTGGCCAACAGAAAGGAAAACTCGCCGATCTGGGCCAGTGCCACGCCGGCCAGGAAAGCCTGCGGCCACGGGGTGCGCAGCAGGCGCAGGGCGGCGAGGTTCAGCGCCGTCTTGAACACCGTCACCCACAGCAGCACCACCAGCACCGCGCCCAGGTTGTCCCACACGAACCCGAGGTCGAGCAGCAGACCGACCGACAGGAAGAACACCATCAGCAGCAGCGCCTGAATGGGCTGGGCGGCGTGTTCCATGCTGTCGCGGATGGACGAGTTGCCGAGCACCAGCCCGGCCAGGAAGGCGCCGTAGCCCGCCGACAGTCCGATCAGGCCGCTCGCCGCCGCGCCACCGAAGCACAGGGCGAAAGCGGTCAGCGGCGCCAGATCGGAATGGGCGGCGATGGTGTCGGCGAAGGGCAGTTTGATCTCGCGCCGCAGCAGCAGCCAGAGAAGGCCGACCAGGATCAGCACCGCGGCGGCGATGCGGGCGCCGTCCATCACCGTCACCTGCTCCGGCCGGTTGAGCATGGACAGCGCCAGCATCATGGGCACCACCGCCATATCCTGGGCGATGAGGATGCCGACCGTCAGGCGGCCGGCGGGGGTTTCCATCTCGCCGGTCTGTTGCAGCAGCTTGATGACCACCGCCGTCGACGACAGCGCCACCGCGAACCCCAGCAGCACCGAGGTGCCGAGGCTCCAGCCGGCCAGCTCGTGCATCAGCAGCATGACGCCGACGCTGCCGCCCACTTGCAGCAAGGTGGTGACCAGGGCCGGTTTCCACACCGCGATGAACTTCCGCACCGACAACTCAAGGCCGATGATGAACAGCAGCATCAGCACGCCCAATTCGGCCAACAGGGCGATGTTGTCGCGGTCGCGCACCAGCCCGAGCAGCGACGGGCCGAGGATCACCCCGGCGACGATGTAGCCGACGATGGCCGGCTGCCGCAGACGGTGCAGGATAAGGCCGCAGCCCATGGCGATAAGGGCGGTGACGGCGATGGCGGTGACGTCGGTATGGGCGTGAACGGCATCCATGGGCGGATCGGCGGCTGATCGAAAGGGGTGGCCGGAGGTGGCCGGGCGGAAACTGTGCCCACCCCGGCCCCGCCCTGTCCAGCGCCGACCGGCCTCGCCACGGAATGGTCGCAGGCCCGCCTTGTTTCGATCACCTTCGCGGGTAGAATGACCGTCTGTTCACAGAGGATTGATGCCATGCGACGCGCGATAGCGGCGATGCTCCTGGTGACCGGGCTCGGCGCCTGCACCACCCTCGGCGGTCTGACCGGCGGCGGCGGCGACTCGGCTTCGACGGCCGGAGCGCCTGCGGCGGCGGCGCCGGTGGAACCCTCCGCCGCTGCCCAGACCAGCCACTATGTGCTGCCGGAGACCGAACGGCTGCATATCGTCCGCCTGGAGGCCGCCGCCCTGCCCGACGGCCGCACGGTGGAACAAATCGACCTCGGACGCGGCTTCATGGTCATCGAGAGCCTGCCCGGCGACGCCGCGTTCAAGCCGTTCCCGCACGACGCCTTCCTGCCCGCCGCCGATGCGGTCATCGCTCGCAACAGCGACGGCTCCCTCCATCGCAGCAGCGACGGCTACGCCGACGGCATCAACTGGGCGCTCTACCAGGGCAGCAACGTCTGTCTGTTCGCGCAAGGCGCCTTCGGGCCGGACACCGCCAACGGCAAGCAACATGCCTTCCGCCTGTTGCTGTGCGACGCCTACGACGCCAACCCCGGTCTGGTGCGCGACGAGGCGCTGACCTTCCTGCGCGGCGTGCAGCCAAGGTAATCGCCCTTCACAGCAGCACCAACTGGTCGCCGGGCCGTGGCGGCGGGCGGAACAGGGTGCAGTCGAGCGCCAGATCGCGCGGCTCCATGCCGAAGCGGCGGGCGGCAACACGGAAGCGGGCACCGATCATCTCGGCGATGGGGCCGCTGCCCCGCATGCGGCTGCCCCAGGCCGACTGATAGAGGGCACCGTCGCGCGCCTGACGAATCAGCGACAGCACCCGCTCCGCCCGCTCCGGTCGGTGGGTGCGCAGCCACTCCTCGAACAGATCGCGGATTTCCAGCGGCAGGCGCAGGAAGATCCAGCCGGCGGCGTCGGCGCCGGCCTCGCCGGCTTTTTCCAGGATGCGCTCGATCTCGCGGTCGGTCAGCGCCGGGATGACCGGCGCCACCATCACCGCCGTCGGGATGCCGGCATCGACCAGCGCCTTGATGGCCGCCAGCCGAGCCCCCGGCGTCGCCGCCCTGGGCTCCAGCACTTTCTGAAGGCCGCGATCCAGCGTGGTGACGGAAACCGCCACCCGGACCAGCCGCTTCGCCGCCATGGGCGCCAGGATGTCGATATCGCGGGTGACCAGCGCCGCCTTGGTGACGATGGTGACCGGGTGGTTGAAATCCCGCAGCACCTCCAGCACGCCGCGCATGATACGGCGGTCGCGTTCGATGGGCTGGTAGGGATCGGTGTTGGTGCCGATGGCGATGGGCGCGCAGCGGTAGGACCTGCGCCGCAACTCCGCGTCAAGCAGGGCCGGGGCGTCGGGTTTCTCGAACAGCCGGCTCTCGAAGTCCAGCCCTGGCGACAGGCCCAGGTAAGCGTGCGAAGGACGGGCGAAGCAGTAGACGCACCCATGTTCGCAGCCGCGATAGGGGTTGATGGAGCGGTCGAACGGAATATCGGGCGAGGTGTTGCGGGCCAGGATGGAACGGCTGGCGTCGCGCTGCACGGTGGTGCGCAGCGGCGGCAGATCGGCCCACGCTTCCTCGGGCGCCGGCTCCTGCGGCGCCTGTTCCCAGCCGTCGGCCTCCCGCTCGCGGCTGAATCGCTCGTACCGGCCGACTGCATTGGTCACGGCGCCGCGTCGGGGCGTCGGATGATCCGGGATGGTGGTCATGGCACGGCTCGCGGAAGGACAGCGGGAAGGTCCATTGTGCCGCGAAACGAGAACAAAACAAGACCATTTCAGATGAGCGGGGACGGCTCAGGGAAAGTGTGGATAATGCAAAAATACAACCTGAGAGGAGGGTTCCCCATGACCATTCGATCCACGCTGGCGCCGCTGCTGGCCCTGCTGCTGACCGCCTGCGCCGTGGCGCCGGAGGCGGTGGCACCGCCCGTCGGCCTCGGCACTCCGGCGGCGCGGTGGCAGGCCGCCATCCAGGACGCCGCCGTGCCGACCGAGGCCAAGCGCGCCGACGACCTGATCGCCCTGCTGCCGGACACCCCGAACCTGATCTGGCGCAACCATGACACCGAGGTCAAGATGGTCGCCTGGATGTCGCAGGCAACCTACGACAACTATTACTCCGGCGACCCGAACAAGACGACACCTCCGGGCAGACCGGTGGTGTGGGTGACCGCCGCGCCACAGGTGCAGACCTTCTGTCAGGGGCTGGACCCGCAGGGCCGCACCGACCGCGTCAAGGAATACCTTGGCCTGCCCATCGACCGCGCCTATGACATCTTCGTCGAGATGTGGGTGCCGGTGGCCGGTCTCATCCGCCCCTGCCCCGACCAGGAGGTGACGGATACCACCTGCGAGGTCGGCACCGGCCCGTCCGCCACCGACACGCCCTGGTGGGCCGACCTCTACCGCACCTCCTACCTCGTCGCCGGCGCCCCGTGGACGCGGCTCGGCTACACCTACGACTGGGCGGAGGCCGCGGTCAGCCGCAAGGGCGCCAGCGAATTCATGATCAAGCCGTCCACCAACTACGAGATCGCCGATCACTTCACCACCGAGGCCTATTGCACCCCGTGACGCCGACCGGGCGAAGGAAACCGGCGGGAGCCCTCGACGGGAGCCTCCCGCCGGCTCATTCCGGGGAAGACACGTCCGGTCCGGCAAGGGCGTCGTAGTCAGCGGCGGTCATGCCGGGGGTGGCGACGACGAAGGCGGTCAGCGCCCACAGTCCGTCTTCCGGCACCGCGCCCCGCCACGCCGGCATGCCGGTCGCCTTGAAGCCGTGGGCGATGATCCAGTGGATCTGGTGCGGCGCCCAGAAACGGGCGACATGCTCCATGGCGGGCGGAGCCGGCTGCATGCGCCGGGCCCATTCGGGCGGCTCATTGCCGGGGGTGCCATGACAACCGGCGCACCGGTCGGCATAGAGGCGGGCACCGGCGGCGATGCGATCGGGCGCGTCGAGGTCGGCGGGCACCGCCCCGGCCTCGGCCCGCGCCTGCACCGACTTCACCCGCGCCGTCGCCAGCAGCCAGCGCACCGGCGCGGTATGGGGATCATCGGCCGCCACGTTGTAGGCGCCGGTGAAGAGAACGGCGGCGACGGCGCCGGCCAGCAGCGCCACCGCCAGGATCAGGGTTAGTAGGAACCGCATGGGCTTGGTCCTCCGGCACGGGCGTGATCCTTCAACGCCGGCCCCCGGCCCGCTGTTGCCCGCCCGGAAACGCGACACCGCCGCCGCACCCAAAGGGCACGGCGGCGGGGAAGGAGACGACGGAGAAGGAAGAGGCGCTGCCGCTCACCCGATATCGCGGAACTTGCGGCGGAGCTGGAAGTCCTCCGACAGGATGGCGGCCTCCAGCCGGTTGAGGCGGTCTTCCGTGTCCCGCAGGCGGGCCTTGGCCTCGCGCAGGCTGTCCTTGGGGCCGAGGTGGACCGACCGCCGCACCGCC
>JAEWWF010000403.1 GCA_023396465.1 Pseudomonadota bacterium | reverse complement strand
ATGGTGAAGAGAAGGCCGCCCCCGAGCCCGAGCTTGGCCGGCGGCAGGGACTCGGCGGTTTCGGTTTCATGCGTGCGCAGATCCGCCATGGCGGTTTCGCGGCGGTCGAGCACCAGGGCGCTGCCGGTATAGGCAACCAGGGCCAATACCAGCAAGACACCGGTCCAGCGCGGCAGCACGCCGATCAGGACCAGCCCGAGCAAGGCCACCGTCGCCAGAGTCAGCACCATCAGGTCGCGGCGTAGTCCCTTGGCGGACGCCGCGACCGGCAGCAGCACGGCGGCGGCGCCCAGAATGAGCAGAATGTTGGCGATGTTGGAGCCGACCACATTGCCGACGGCAATACCGGGCGCCCCCATCAGGGCCGCCTGCACGCTGGCCATCAGTTCCGGCAGCGAGGTGCCGAATCCGACCAGGGTAAGGCCGATGACCAGGGGCGAGACTCCATACCGGCGGGCAACGGCGACCGAGCCACGCACCAGGAGATCGCCAGCCACCAGCAGCAAGACGAGGCCGGCAAACAATTGCAGGTAAACCATGGACGCGGGACGGCTCCTTCAACACGGCGGTGCGGCCCATTCCCACCTGCCGAGGCGCCGGCTTGGCGCGCGGCGGTATTATGGGTATGGCGTCGTTGCTTTTCCAGGGGTCATGCCGAACCAATAGAAGGGAAGTTTTTATTGGCATGATCGAAAGCGTGCTATAGTGCGGCCGCTTTCCGCGCCTTCACCCGCCTGGGGGCCGCGCGGCAAGACGAACGCTTGGAAGGACATCATGAAACTGTCGTTTGCCGTCGCCGCCGCGCTGCTTCTTACGGCGGGCCTGGTGCCTGCCACCGCGTCGGCCCAGGGAGAAACCCTGGACCAGAAGGATTGCGTGCTTTCCGCCGCCAGCCTGCTGCCAACCATTCCCGGCCTGGAGATCGTCGACGCCGAGGCCAAGCCCGATGCCAGCCCCAACGCCTATATGGTGCGGGTGACCATCAAGGCCATAGACCGCACCGCCACCTATGAATTCACCTGCATCCACGACCCGGTGGACGGTGCCCTGGTGGAAGGCGGCCGGCTGGTCCGCTGACCCCGGCCCCACACGAGCGCCCCGCTGAAGCGGGGCATGGTACTCCCGCCCCTCAGCGGTGGGCCGGCGGATGGGCGCCGCCGCGCGCCGCCGACGGATGGGCTGGCGCGTGCCCGGCCGGACCATGTCCGGGGGCCGCCGACGGACCCTCGCGGCGATGCGGCCGCTCCCCCTCCTCCCCCTCCTCGCCGTGGCTACGGACGGCAAAGCCCTTCATGGCCCACCCCATGCCGAAGGCAAGAATGACGGTCAGCACCAGCGCCGCGACGTAGAAAATCACCGCCGAGGTGAGGCCGATCTCGCCACCGCCGAAGGCGCCGAAGGACCACAGCATCACCGTCACCGGCAGGAATCCCACCGCCGTCAGCAGTCCCAGGCGATGCCAGCCGCTGCCCCGCAGGGGCGTCAGTCGATAGGTGGTCATGGCGGCAATCCTCCCCGCAGCACTGGGCCCTACACGACCCTACCTCCAGGATACCCCAAAAGAAAAAGCCGGAACCGTGGAATTTTTCCGACGGTTCCGGCTTGTCTTGCTGGGCGGGCCGCCGGCCATGGCCGGCTCCACCGGGGTAGGGTCAGGAGGCGATCTCCCCCACCGGGCGCACGGCCACCACCGGCGCCGGCTTGCGGTTGGCCAGCCATTCCGCCCCGCGCATCAGCACGGCGCACAGGAAAGGCACGCTCTGGGTCGCCAGAATGGCGGCAAAGAGGTACAGCTCGGTGATCTGGAGCGGGTTGAACGAGGCCAGCAGCACCGCCGACAGCAACAGCGCCAGACCGATCCGCAGTTCCCACTTGGCGGGATCTTCCGCCTTGGCGGCGCTCTTCTTGGCCTTGCCGCCCTTGTCGGTGACCTTAAAGGCTAGGTTGTCCTTCACGAAACCGGTCAGCACCGCCGCCGCCACCGTCCATTGCAGGCTCATGGCCGCCAGGGCCGCCCCCGCCACCTCGCCCCACGAGGCCGCGACGCGCGCCCGGTAGAGGATGACGCAGTGGAAGATATTGACCAGGAACGCCAGCAGGATAGGGATCGTCAGCGTGGTTTCCGGCATGGCGACACCGACGAACACCAGGAACGGCACCCACACCAGGTTCATGAAGGCAGCGGCGACGCCCAGCGCATCGGACAGCCAGTAGGACCAGCCGGTGACGAAGGCGGTCTTCTGGTTCGGCGACAGAGTCTTGCGGCCGGGCAGCATGTGCGGCCAGTGTTTCTTGATGATCTGCACGGCGCCGTAGGCCCAGCGGTTGCGCTGGGTCTTGAAGGCCTTGAAGGTATCCGGCAGCAGGCCCCAGCCATAACGCTTGGACGTGTAGTGGGCCGAGTAGCCGGCCTCGAACAGCCGCAGGCCCAGCTCGGTGTCTTCAACAATGGTGTCGGTGCCCCACTGGCCGACCTCGTCGAAGGCGGAGCGACGGACCATCAGCATGGTGCCGTGGGCAATGATGGCGTCGTCCTCGTTGCGCTGGACCATGCCGATATCGAAGAAGCCGGCGTATTCGGCATTCATCATGGTCTTGAACAGCGATTCGCGGCCGTCGCGGTGGTCCTGCGGCGCCTGCACCAGCGCGACCTTGGGGTCGTGGAAGGCGGGCACGGTGTCCTTCAGCCAGGCACGGTCGACCACATAGTCGGCGTCGATGACGGCGATCACCTCGGCGTCGGGCGCCATGGAGTTGAGCGCGAGGTTCATGGCGCCAGCCTTGAAGCCCTTCACGTTCAGCAGGTGCAGGAACTTGAAGCGCTCGCCCAGCCGCTCGCAGTGGGCCTGGATCGGCTCCCAGTATTCCGGCTCGGGCGTGTTGTTGACGATGACCAGGCACTCGAAGTTCGGGTAATCGAGCGCCGCCACGCTGTCCAGCGTCGCCATCAGCATCTCCGGCCGTTCCTTGTAGGCCGGGATGTGGATGGACACCTTGGGGGCGTAGCCCTCGGGCGCCTTGGCGACCACGGTCGACAGCAGGCGGGTCGGCTTGCGGCCGAACACCACGGCGGCGATCTCGTGGACCTTGCCCAGCGTGATCATCATCAGCGGCACCACCAGCGCCAGACCGAACGCCCAGCTGATGAGCGTGCCGACGCTCCAGTAATAGAGGAACGGCCACGCGGCGGCCATGGCGATGCCGGCGCCCATGATGTTGGCGGCGGCGGCGTATACCGTCGCGTGCGACAGCGTCGGGTTGCGGCGGCGCAGACCGAGCAGCGTGGCGGCCACGCCGATGACCACGGCGATGATGGCGACCGGCAGACGGTTCGGCGTCTCGACCATGCCTTCCAGGGCGAACTTGGGCTTGCGGTCGGCGTCGAACACGCCCCAATACGGACCGACGGCACCTTCGTTGGTCTTCCAGGGCTGGTCGAAGGCTTCCATCAGGTTGTAGTCGATACCGCGCTTGTCGGCCTCGACCATGAACTTGCGGATCAGCTCCGCCTGTTCCAGGGCGCCCGGATGGGCCGCCCGCACGTTGGTGCCGGCCGACGGCCAGCCAAATTCGGCGATGACGATCTTCTTGCCGGGGAAGGCACGCTTGAGGTCGGCGTAGCGGTCGAGCGTGTACTGCATCACCTGATCGGTCGGGATGCCTTCCCAGTAGGGAAGGACGTGCGCCGAGATGAAATCGACCTCGTTGGCGAGCCGCGGGTTTTCCAGCCACAGGTTCCAGACTTCGGCATAGGTCACCGGCACGCGGGAGCGCTGGCGCGCCTCGCGCAGGATCTGGATCATCTCCTCCGGCGTCTTTTCGTTGCGGAGGATCACCTCGTTGCCGACCACCAGGGCACGCACGTTGGGGTTCTGGCGGGCGATCTGAAGGCCCGTCTCCATCTCCCGCTTGTTGCGCTCCTCGTCGTGGCCGATCCAGATGCCCTGCATGACCGTGACGTCGTGCTTGCCGGCGATCTCCGCCACCGCGTCCTGACCGGCATCCACCGAGTAGGTGCGCACCATGCGGGTATAGGGCGCCACCGCCTTGATGTCGTTCTCGATCTGCTCGCGCGAGATGAGCGTCGGCTTCTCGGCGTCCTGGTTCGGCGCGAACGGGCTGAACGACAGCGACTCGATGGATGTCGGGGCATCCGGCGGCAGGATGCGCTCGTGGCCCCCATACCACAGCGCCGCATGCACACAGCCAGCGATGACGGCGGCAGCAAGGATCCTCATGGACGGCGTGCTCCTTGGAGCAAGATCGGCGGTGCCTGACGCGGAGTGCGGGCCCTGGCCGGCGTGAAAACCGAAAAGGGTGACGGAGTAAAGGGCTTAGTGAGCCTTGGCCGGAGCCGGCGCGGTGCCGCTGGCGGCCGGCGCGTCGGTCTTCGATTCGGGCTTGGCCTCGGCGGCCGGCTTGGCCTCGTCCGCCGGAACATCGCCGGTGGCGGCATCGGGCGCGGGCTTGGCCGGCGCGGCGATCACCGGCAGCGGCCGCGACGACGGCTGTTCCCAACAGCGTTCGATGCGGTCGTTGACCGGCTCTTCCACGTCCTCGGGCACATCCACGGCGCAGCCGAAGGCGGCGGCCAGGTGCAGCGAGGGGCAATCGAAAGCTTCGTAGAACTGGCGGAATTCGGTGGCGGCGACCACGTCATCCCGGGACAGCAGGGACACCACCCGTTTGCCGGTGAAGGCGCACTCCGGCGCCTCGGCGCGGTTGACCAGGGTGATGGTGCCTTTGCTGGGCTTGCGTTCCGGCACCGGGTCGGCGGCAAGGGCCGGGCCGGCGGTCATGCCGATCAGGGCGAGCACGGCAAGCGGCGTCGCGAAACGATACATTCCAGGGATCCCCAAGATCGTCGTCCGAGCGGCGCCCGTCGCGCCGACAGGTGCGGGCCGCAGCGCCCGCATACCCACAGGTCTAGGACGGAAATTCGCGCTTTTTATGGCGCGGAAATGGTCTTTTTTTGCGGCAACCGGCCTTCCGCGGCCACTGGGGCGGAAGGCCGGCGCCGGACACGCATGGCGGGACGCCGATCACTCGACGTCCGACACTGCGTCGATTACTCGACGACCGAAACGCCACGACGGTTCTGCGACCAGCACGCCTCGGCGGCCTCGGTGCAGGTCGGACGCTCCTTACCGTAGGAGACGACCTTCAGGCGGGCGCCGTTGACGCCCTGGGTCAGCAGGAACTCGCGCACGGAGTTGGCGCGGCGTTCGCCGAGGGCCAGGTTGTACTCGCGGGTGCCGCGCTCGTCGGCGTGCCCTTCGACGGACAGCTTGCGCTCCGGGTACTGCTTCAGCCACGCGGCCTGCTTGCGCAGGGTGTCCTGAGCCGGGGCGGTCAGGGCATAGCTGTCGAAGTCGAAGAACACGCGATCACCGACGACGGCCTGGAACTCGGCGGCGGAGCCGGGGGCGTAGGCGGCGGCCGAAGCCGGAGCAGTGCCCGCGCCGGTACCGGCGGCAGCACCGGCCTCGTCCGAGGTCGAGGAGCAGGCAGCCAGGAAGGCGACAGCCAGGGCGACCGTCGAGGACACGACAAACCGTTTCATCAAAATCTCCAGAGATAAAATGCGTGGGCATCCCGTCGGGGCGGGCGTCTGCATAATGCGTAGCCACCCTTCTTCGTGAAAGTGAAAAATATCAAACCCAGGCATCGAAATCGCGAAAGTGAACAGGCCGTGACAAAGCCGTGTCGCAGCCCCCCCCCGCCCCCTGACGAAAGCCATAAAACTCCCGCTCGGCAAGGCATTCGGAGGCCCTCTCCGCCATCGCCGGAGGCTCCGCCGCCGCCTTCCTAAAGCCCGGCGGGCCGGTCGATTCGGTGCGCCGCATCATCCATGGCAGCGAACGATCGAGCGATTGACATCAACGGAGCACGAGGGTGATCCCCGACACGCGGCAGCACTGCTGCCCTGTTCTTTCGCCCCGGTCGCGCTATATGCTCCGACCGGCGAAAACCTGCAAGACTCATGTAAAGGGCACAGGGCATCCATGAATTACAGGCATATCTACCACGCCGGAAACTTCGCCGATGTGGTGAAACATGCGCTGCTGGCGCTGGTGATCGACTACCTGACCCGCAAGGACAAGCCATTCTTCGTGCTCGACACCCATGCCGGCATCGGTGCCTATGACCTCGAGTCGGAACCGGCCCGGCGCACGGGAGAATCGCGCGACGGCATCGACCGGGTTCTGGCCGCCGGATCGCCGCCGCCGGAGCTGGGGCCCTACCGCCGCGCCCTCGACACCGTTGCCGCCGGGCGGCCGGGGCGGTGGTATCCGGGGTCGCCCAGGCTGGCCCGCGCCCTCATGCGCCCCGCCGACCGGCTGGTGGCGGTGGAACTGCACCCCGAGGACGTCGAGACCCTGAAGGCCGAATTCGCCCGCGACCGTCAGGTGAAGGTGGTCCCCCTGGACGGCTACACCGCCCTGAAAGCCTATGTGCCGCCGAAGGAGCGGCGGGGCGTGGTGCTGGTCGACCCGCCGTTCGAGCAGCCCGACGAGTTCACCCGCCTGATCGAGACTCTCCAGACCGCCCATGCCAAATGGCCGAGCGGGACCTATGCCCTGTGGTACCCGGTGAAGGGCGGCGGGCAGGTGCCCCGTTTCCATGGTGCGCTCGCCGGCGCCGGGCTGGGCGACGTGCTGCTGACCGAACTCACCATCACCGCCCCCGATCCGGGCAACCGCCTGACCGGCACCGGCATGATCTTCATCAACCCGCCGTGGCTGCTGGCCGACCAGGCGACCGCCCTGCTGCCATGGCTGTCGGCCGTGCTCGGCCGGGACGGAGGTGCCGGCTGGCGGGTGGAGTGGTTGAGCAGAACGTAAGGCTGCTGCCGGTCACATTTCGCCCCGTACACCTTTTCCCGCCGAACAGATACCCGATTTCCCCGGTTGGCGATTGCGTCCACCTTTCGTAGCATGACCCTGACAAGAAGAACTGCTGCGGTCCGTCCCAGGGACGACCGACGAGACAGGGGAGCATCACATGAAGAGGGTACCGCGCCAGCCCGGGGCCTCCCGCTTCGGCCTGACAATGGGCATTCGCACCAAGATCATCCTCGGCATCTCCACGGTGCTGCTGGTGCTGGTGGCCGTGTCGGGAGCGGCGATGGTCAGCGCCACCCGTACCGGCACCGAAGTGCAGCGCTTCGCCGACATGGTGGTGACCGAGGAAGTCACCTTCGCCATCACCGGCCGGTTCGCCGACCTGCGTCTGCGCGCCCAGGAATTCGCCGCCAGCCGGGATGAACTGAAGGCCAAGGACTTTGACAGCGTGGCGGCGGATCTGAAGCCGCTGTTCACCCAGGCCGTCGCCCGCGCCCATGACGACGCCACCCGCGAAACCGCCGAGGCGGCGGAAAAGTCCTTCACCATCTATGTCGCCGCGTTCAACCGCTACGCCGAAGCTCAACGCACCTGGGACAAGCAGGTGGCGGAGGTGCTTCAACCCGGTGCCCAGACGGTGCTGGAAACCATTTCCATCATGCTCGACGACGCGCTGCTGTCGGGCAATTCGGAAGCCGCCTCCTACCTGCGGCCGGCCCGCGAGGATGCGGTGCTGCTGCGCTACAACATCGCCGACTTCCTGGCCGACCAGGACCCCAAGGCGGCCGAAGCGGTGGCCGAGAACCTGGGATCGCTGGCGACGCCGCTGGAACTGGTGGGCTACAGCCTGACCACCGACCGCCAGCGCGCCAACCTGGAGACCCTGAAGGCGGCCCTGCAAACCACGTCGGAGAGCTTTGCCAGCGTCAAGATGGGCGGTGCCCAGCTGCGCAGCATGATGGAATCGTCCCTCGCCGGCCGCGCCCGCGCCCTGCAAACGGCGGTCGACGGTCTGCTGAAGGCGACCCAGGACGAAGCCGCCCGTATCAAGGAATCCGCCCTGTCCGAAACCGCCACCGCCACCACGGTGACCCCGGCGGTGGGTGGCATCGGACTGGTGATCGGCTGCGTGCTTGCCGTCGTCCTCGGCACCGGCCTGTCGCGTCCGGTGCGGGCCATGACCGACGCCATGACCCGGCTGGCCGACGGCGACCTGTCGGTGGACATCCCCGCCCGCGGCCGCGGCGACGAGATCGGCCGCATGGCCGCCGCCGTGCAGGTGTTCAAGGATCACGCCGAGGCCAACCGCCGGCACGAGGCGGAGAAGGAGGAAGCCGACCGCCGCGCCGAGGAAGAACGCCGCGCCCTCATGCAGGGGCTGGCGGACGACTTTGAAAGCGCCGTCGGCGGCATCGTCTCGGCCGTCACCGCCGCCTCCGCCCAGATGAAGAGCACCGCCGAAACCATGGCCGATGCCGCCGCCAGCGCCAGCCGCCAGGCCGAGTTCGTCTCGGCGGCGTCGGAGGAAGCATCGAGCAACGTGCAGACCGTCGCCGCCGCGTCGGAGGAACTGCACGCCTCCATCGCCGAAATCGGCCGTCAGGTGGCGCAATCGTCGCAGGTCGCCCATCAGGCGGTGCGCGAGGCGGAACGGACCGACAGTCTGGTGCGCGGTCTGGCCGGCGCGGCCTCGAAGATCGGCGAGGTGGTGGCCCTCATCACCGACATCGCCGAGCAGACCAACCTTCTGGCCCTCAACGCCACCATCGAAGCGGCACGGGCCGGCGATGCCGGCAAGGGCTTCGCCGTAGTCGCCAACGAGGTCAAGCAGCTGGCCAACCAGACGGCCCACGCCACCGGCCAGATCGGCGCCCAGATCACCGAGATCCAGACCGCCACCAAGGATACGGTGGACGCCATCCAGAGCATCTCGCGCACGATCAACGAGATCGACTCCATCTCGTCCACCATCGCCGCGGCGGTGGAGGAACAGACGGCGGCGACCCAGGAGATCGCGCGCAATGTCCAGCAGGCGGCCCACGGCACGCAGGAGGTCAGCAACCACATCGCCGGCGTCACCCGCGCCGCCGGCGAGACGGGCGCCGCTTCCGGGCAGGTCCTCACCGCATCCGAGGAGTTGCAGGAACAGGCGGCCCGGCTTGGCCGCGAAATGCAGAACTTCCTCGTCCAGGTGCGCGCGAGCTGACGTCTCTCCCTCTCCCCCGGCGTTTGCCGCGTGCCAGCCTTGCCGCCCGCCCCCCGCGGGCGGCAAGGTGCTTTTGAGGAGCGGCATCCGCTCGCCGCGCCGTGCCGGTTTCCTCCCGGACGGGGGGAGCGTGACCACGGCGGGGACTGCCGCATGGATGCCACCCTTCCACCATGCTAGGCTTGGTTCAGGATCCCCTGCCCGCCGGACCCAGCCCGCCGATGACCGCTCCGCCGCCAGCCCTTGCCGTCACCGGCGCCCTTGTCATCGTTGGTCTGGCGGTTGCCGCCAGCGCTCCCTTGACGGTGCCGCTGGCCGCCCCGGCGGGAGCCTTGGTGGCGATGGCGGGAGCGGCCGGGGCACTCGCCGCCGCCGCCCGCTGCCACCGCCGCACCCGCCTGATGGCCCGGTTGCTGGACGGACAAGCCGATGCCGTGGTGGCGGTCACGCCGGCCCGCAGGGTAACCGCCGCCAATGCCGCCGCCGAAGCCCTGTTCGGCACCACCCCCCCGCTGGTCGGCCGCCCGCTGGAGGACATGATTCCCGGCGCCGCCGAAGCCGCCAGCCTGACCGCCCTCGGCATCGAGCGCAACGGCGTGCGCGAATGCATCGGCCGTGCCGCCGACGGTGGTGTTGTGCCGCTGGAGGTCACCGCCCGCCTGCTCGATGACGACACCGCCGTGCTTGGATTCCGCAACGCCAGTCAGCGTCAGGTCGCCGACGGCGCGCTGCGCCGCAAGCTGCGCGACTTGGAGAACAACACCAGGCTGCTGCGCGAAATCGAAACCCTGGCCCGCATCGGCTGCTACGATTTCTACCCCGGCCCCGATGAAGCCCTGTGGTCGCGCGAACTGGAACGCATCTTCGGGCTGGCGAACGATCCGGCCAATCCAGTGCGCGGTTTCGACGCCTTCCTCGCCCGCGTCCACCCCGACGACCTGCCCGACATCCTGGCCGATGCCGAGGACCAGACCTGGCGCGAGAAGGAGCGGATGTTCCGCATCGTCCGACCCGATGGCGAAGTGCGCCACATCTTCTCCAAGGGCTACCGCGAATTCGGAGCCGACGGCCGGGTGGTGCGGCTGTTCGGCATCGATCAGGATGTCACCGAACGCATCGCCGCCGAGGCCGCCCTGCGCGAAAGCGGTGAAACCCTGCGGCGGGTGTTCGAGGCGGCGCCGGTACCGCTGGCGGTGACCGACCGCATCGAGAACCGCCCGCTGGCCGTCAACCGGGGTGCCCGCGCGCTGTTCGAGCTGAATGACGAAGATCCCACCACGCTGCCTTGCGACAGTTTCTACGCCGACCCGGCCGACCGCGCCCGGCTGCTGCGGAGACTGGATGCCGAGGGCACCGTCCACGGCATGGAGATCGCCCTGCGCACCCGGCGCGGCCGCCCGATATGGGTGGAGGTCTCGGCCGCTCTCATCACCTACAACGGCCGTCCGGCGATCCTCGGCGGCTTCCTTGACGTTGCCGCCCGCCGCAGCGCCGATGCCGTCCTGCGGGCCGGGCAGGAGCAGTTGCGTCGCTTGCTCCAGGCGGTTCCCCTGCCCATGGTGGTGGTACGGCTGAGCGACGGCCGCATTCTGTTCTGCAATCACCCGGCGGCGGAGCTTCTCGATGTGCCGCAGGAGACGGCGGTCGGTCTTGGCGCCGTCGGCTTCTTCCCCGACCGGGTGGAGTTCGAGCGGGTGATGGGCACCCTCCGCCGCGACCGCCGCCTCGACGACATGGAAATCCGTCTGCGGGACGGGCCGGAGGGGCCGCGCTGGGCGCTGTGTTCGGCATTGGCGCTGGAGTACGACGGCGAGGACGCCGCCATTGCCGTCGGCACCGACATCACCGAGCGCCGCCAGGGCGAGGAACTGATGGCCCGCGCCAAGCGCGAGGCGGAAGACCTCGCCCGCGCCAAGTCCGACTTCATGGCGGTGATGAGCCACGAGATCCGCACCCCCATGAGCGGCATCCTCGGCATGGTGCAATTGCTGGCCGGCACCCGCCTGACCAAGACCCAGGCCGGCTACGTGGACACCATCCACCGGGCCGGCGACACCCTGCTGCGGCTGGTGGGGGACATCCTCGACGTCAGCCGCATCACCTCCGGCACCCTGGCGCTGGCCGCCGTCGATTTCTCGCCGCGCGACCTGCTGGACCGCATCGCCACCCTGCTGCGACCGTGGGCGATTTCCAAGCGCCTCGACCTGACGG
>JAEWWF010000316.1 GCA_023396465.1 Pseudomonadota bacterium | reverse complement strand
GTCTTGGACCTCCCTGCCCTCGGAAGTGCATGATGCACGGTGACATTCAAGGCTGGTAGGAGCGGGTTGTCACAGAAAGCTCGGTTCAGATGGAGCTCCTGGTCGATCCTCGAACGCATTGCATAGTCACGTCCTTCGACGAGAGTCGCTTTGTAATCTTTGCCCCTGTCGACGTAGAAGACCTCGCACAACCCATAAAATGGAGAATCCAAGGTGAAGGCAGCGGCTCGGCAGAAGCATTCCGCGATGGTCTGTTTGTTCGGACGTAAAGTGAGTAAGCGTCAACTCGCCGCTCATATGAACCGATCTCCTGCTCACCTATGATGGAGGGAACAGGAGGCGATGGCGCGGATTGGATGATCAGCTGAACCTAAATAGACTTTCCCCTGAGCAAGTAGGGTTCGGTCCTTTGAGGGTCGGGCTTGGCACCGAACAGGAAATCCCTGAGGGGTTTAACCTCATCCATGGAGATGTTCCAAGGAAGCAGTTTGTCCCAGTCCTCGTCGGTGGTGCACATCGGGGCTCCCTCCATAACCAGATAGAGGTAGTCCTCGGGATTGAGTCCGTTCGCCTTGGCACTCTCGACCAGGCTGAACAGCAGGGCGGAGGCCTTCACACCGTTCACGGTGTTGGCGAAAAGCCAGTTGCCCCTTCCGACCGCGAACGGGCGTATCGCATTTTCAGCGGTCCCGTTGTCAAGCGTGGCAAGAGCATGGCAGCGATAACGTATAAGGCCCTGCCAATAGGTGTTGAGATAGTCGAGAGCCTTGCCGAGCTCACTCTTGGGAGGGATGACGGAAGTCATCTTCCCCACGAAATCCCTCAGCTCGGCAAGCGGTTTCTCGGAAGCGGCAATCCTTTGCTGCACGAATGCATCGTCATCCAGCTCCCCTGCAAGCCACCGCTCCCTGATCTGGTTGTCGGCATGATAGAGATTCCCTATCAGCGTTACGACTTTCTTAGCCTTCTGTGCCTTGGGATTGCTTTTCACAATTTCTGCAAAGCGGCGCCGTGCATGGGCCCAGCACAGGATGTGGGTTATCCCCTTCCCGTTGCCGATGCTCAGGTATTGTTTCAGTCCGTCGGTCTGAAGGATGCCCCGGTAGCCATCAAGCAGCCCGGAAAGCACCTCGATGTTCCTTCTCGCCCGGTAGGAGAACAGTACGGCCTTGCGTTCCTTGTCAGTCCCAACCTGCACCACCATGAAGGACTTGTCCGTGGCATCGCGCTCGGGCTCGTTGAGCACCTGCACGTACGTCTCATCCATGTTTACCATCGTGCAGGAAAGGACAGCTTTCTTCAGTCTCTCCCCCAACGGCTCCAGAGCCTTTCCAGCCTCGACCACCCAGGAAGAGAGTGTCTGCCTCGAAAGGGCCAGACCCTCCCGACCGAACATCTCCGACTGCCGATAGAGAGGAAGATGGTCGCAGAACTTGCGGCTCGCCACCGAGGCGACCAAGGAGTTGTCGGCCATCGAGGATGGGAGCAATGTCCTGGAGGGCTCGGTGACCAGGTTGTTCTCGTCGGCCTCGCAGCTGGGGGAGGCACCCTGCTCGTACACATCCTGAACCACCACCAACTGGGATGGGATTCTCACCAGCCGGTTGATCGTCTTGGTGCCCGTCACCTTGAGGGTGGTGCCGCAACGGCGGCAATCCTTGTTGTCATCGGAGAGTGCATGGAAGCGGACAACGGTCGGAGTGTTTGCGGGAACGCTGAGGATGGTGTGCTTGCGCACCCTTTTCTCCCCGCTTTTCTGTTCCTGTCGCTTCTCTTCCTCGATTTCCTCTTTGGTGGGGACACCCACCTCGGCCTCGTCGAAGAGATTGAGCTGGCCTGCGGTCTCCGATGACGGGCAGAACTTGCGGGCGGTGAGCAGGGCGATGCGCTCGAGCAGCTGGTCGTGTTGGCTCTTCAGCTCGGAGTAGGCATCCTGTCCTTCGGCAAGCTGCAGGCGGACCTGTGAGAGTTGGGTCTGGGTCTCGGAAAGCTGGCTCTCCAGCATCATCACCTGTCTCTCAAGTTCCTGCTCACGCTCTGTCATGGATGCGTCTCCCATACCGTTTATTGTATGGGAATTATATCAGAATAAGACTTCTAATGCAATATATTGCAAGTAATTATAATGTTTTTCTCATCCCATCGATCCGTATTCCAGCACCGGCAGGATGTTCCAGCAGTCGATGCCTGCGAGCAGCATCAGCAGCTGGTCGTTGGAGACGGCCCTTGCCTTCTGAAGGCTCTTGGGCCAGGGGAACTTCCCCTTCTGCAGGCTTTTCTGCAACAGCCAGAAGCCGTTGTCCTCCCACAGCAGGATCTTGATCTTGCTCCGCTCCCGCGAACAGAAGAGGAACATGCACTTGTCGAACGGGGAAAGCTCCATCTCCTGCTCGACCAACTGGGCGAGGGCATGGGAACCCTTGCGAAAATCCACATGACCCGGCCTGAGGAACAGCCGGTACCCCTTGGTGTCAAACAACATGGCTGGCCTCCAGGATGGAGAGGCATCTCCACAGGTCCTCGCCGCCGAACCCCGGATTCAGGGTGAGCGTTATGTTGTTGGAAAAGGTGATGATTATCGGGCTGCCCTTGGCGGCTTGCTCGGATGGTTTCTCCTC
>JAEWWF010000308.1 GCA_023396465.1 Pseudomonadota bacterium | reverse complement strand
AAATGGTGGCGGCCGTCACCGCCGTCGCCGCCATGCTCGACGGCGAACAGATCGACGCTGCCCCGCCGCACCACGCGGAGCGGCAGCGGCGGGCGCGTGTCGGACAGGGCGGCCGGGGCCGGGGGATCGCCGAGCAGGGCCATGTCAGCCGCTCCGAATGAGGTCGGCATAGACGCCGTCGCGGGCCATCAGCGCCGCGTGGGTGCCGCGCTCCACCACCTGACCACGGTCCAGCACCACGATTTCGTCGGCATCGCGGATGGTGGACAGGCGGTGGGCGACGATCAGGCAGGCACAGCCGCGCCGCCGCAGGTTGGAGTCGATGGCGAGTTCGGTCGCCGGGTCCAGCGCCGAGGTCGCCTCGTCCAGCACCAGCACCGCCGGATCGTTGATGAGCGCCCGCGCAAGTTCCAGCCGTTGCCGCTGACCGCCGCTGAAATTGAGGCCGCCCTCGCGCACCAGACTGTCGTAACCGCCGGGACGGGCGGCGATGTCGGCGTGGATCTCGGCATCCTTGAGCGCGCGGGTGAGCACCTCGTCGGGGACGTCCGGGGCCCATAGGGTCAGGTTCTCCCGCACCGTGCCCTCGAACAGCATGATGTCCTGATCGACATGGGCGACGGTGGCGGCGAAGCGGGCCGCCGGCAGCCGGGCGATGGGGAGGCCGTCGAGCAGGATGTCGCCCCCCCACGGGGTGAGCAGGCCGCACACCAGCCGGCCGACGGTGCTCTTGCCGCTGCCGGAGCCGCCGACCAGGGCGATGCGCTTGCCCGGCTCCAGCACCAGCGAAAGGGTGTCGATCAGCGGCGCGTCGAGGGGCGCGTACCCGAACCGCACGCCGCGCAACTCCACCCGCCCGCGCGGCGGTCCGGCGGCCTCGGCGGGCAGCGGCGGCGGTTCCGGCGGGGGCGGGGCGTTGAGCACGTCGGCCAGTCGGGCGAGGTCGCCCTTCACCAGATGCAGGCGGGTGCCGAGTTGGGTCAACCCGCCCAGCGGCGTCATGAAGGCTAGAAACAGGCTTTGCAGGGCGACCAGGGCGCCGAGGGTCAGCGCCCCGTCCATCACCCGCCAGCCGCCGATGCCGAGCACCACCACCGGCGCCAGCCCGGCGGTCAGGGCGGGCACCGCCGCCAGCAGGGCGGCGTGCAGACCCATTTCCTGGTGGGTGGACAACAGCCCGGCCTGATGACCGCTCCACAGGGCGAAGGCGTCGGTCTCGGCGCCGGTCGCCTTCAGGGTCTCGATGTTATGGATGCTGCCGACCGTCGCCGACAGCAGCTTGCCCTGTTGACCCAGCAGGCGGCGGTTGAGGTCGTCGCGGCGGCGGCCGGCGAAGCGCAGCGCCGCCATGTTCACCGCCGCCAGCACCACCGCCGCCGCCGCCATCACCGGATCGAACAGGGCGATGACGGCGAGGTAGAAAGCCAGGGAGATCATGTTGAACAGGGTGGTGGCCAATTCACCTGACAGCAGGGTGGCGACGCGATCGGTGGCCGCCACCCGATTGGCCAGTTCCCCGGCGTGGCGCTGGGTGAAGAACGGCATGGGCAGGGCCAGCAGGCGGGCGAAGTAGCGGCTGGCGAGGGTGACCGCCAGCTTGCTCTCCAGCCGCAGCAGGTAGTGTTGTTGCAGGGCGGTGATGGCCGCCTGCGCCACCGCCGCCAGCGCCAGCCCGATGAGCAGCGGCCCCACCCAGGTTCGCATCTGCTCGACCAGCACCCGGTCGACGAACTGGCTGGTCAGGCCCGGCACGACGATGCCCGGCAGCACCAGGAACAGGCTGAAGGCCGCCACCAGCGCCAGCGCCGGGCGGGAACCGGCCAGCAACTCGGCCAGTTGGGCGAAGGGACGCGGCGGCGTGCCGCCGGGGGAAAACTCCGCCGCCGGCTCCAGCGCCAGCACCACGCCGGTGAAGGCTTCGTCCAGTTCCTGGCGGGACATCTCCCGCGGGCCGCTGGCCGGGTCGGTGATATGAACACGGTCGCCGACGATGCCCCGGAACACCACGAAGTGGTTGAAGTTCCAATGCAGGATCGACGGCACCGGCAGATCGAGCAGACCGTCCGGCTCCTTGCGGAAGCCCTTGGCGCCAAGCCCGAACCGGCGGGCCGCCCGCAGCACGCTGGACGCCTTGGCACCGTCACGCGACACGCCGCAGGCTTCGCGCAGGGTTTCCAGGCTTTCCCAGCGGCCGTGGTGGGCCAGCACCATGGCGAGGCAGGCGGCGCCGCATTCGGTCGCCTCCATTTGCAAAATGGTGGGCACGCGCACCGGCCGCCGTCGCCGGTGGGGGCGCCGGGGCGGCGGGGTCATCCGTCCAGGCCCGTCTGCTTGCGCACCAGCGGCACGATCAGGCTGGCGGGCGTCTGCTCGCGAACGGTGATGTCCAGTTCCAGCGTGGTGCCGCTGAACAGGCTGACCGGCGGCCCTTGGCGCGACGACCAGGCGTAGCCGCTTGGTGTGTCGCCGGGGGTGAGGTCGATGCGGACCTCGTAGGGGGCGCCGTCCTGCGAGAAAGTGGTGATCAGCGCGTCGTTCTGAAGCACCGCCGCCATGCCCTCGCGGGTGGAGGGGAAGGCCGAGATGCTGCGCACGGTGCCGAGCAGGCTGCCGTGTTCCTCCCGCCGCACGTTGGCGGGGGCGATGCGTACCGGCATTCCGGCCGTCACCAGCTTGCCATGACGGGTGGGGATGTAGGCCACCGCCTCCAGCCCCTGGCCGGCGCTTTCGATGCCGAGCACCCCTTGCCCAATGCTCACCATGGTGCCGGCGGTGGCGCGGATCTCGGTCACCCGCCCGGTGGTGGGGGCGAGGACGTGGGTGTCGCGGTCGAGTTGGGACTCCAACTCACGGATGGCGCGCTCGGCGGTGGTGACGGCGGCTTCCGCCTCGCTGCGGTCGCGCTCGTGGCGCAGGATCACCTCGTTCTCCTCCGCCTGGAGGCGCAGCAGGGCCGAGCGGCCGTCGGCGACGGTCTGCTGGGCGCGGGCGAGGTCGGTCTGGATGGCCTGGACCTGGGTGCGGGTGGCGATGCCCTGGGCGGCGAGATCGCGATGGCCGCGCAGGCGTTCGGTCAGCCATGCCACCTGCTCCTCGGCGGCGGCGATGGATTGCTCCAGCGCCTTGCGCTGCTGGGCGAGGTTGGCGCGCACGATCTGCAACTCGCGCCCCTGGGCGGCGATGCGGCGGTCGCGGTCGGCGGCGCGCTCGGCCAGCAGGTCACGGGCATTGGCAAGGCGGGTGGCGATGTCGCTCTGGGCGATGCGGGCGATGGGCTGGCCTTCGCGGACGGTGTCGCCCAGGCTGACCAGCACGGCCTCGATCTGGCCGCTGGTCGGGCTCATGGCCGCCACCACCCGGCCTTCGCGGGCGATGAGGATGCCCTTGCCCTGCACGTTGGTGGGAATGGTGCCGAGGAACGCCCAGGCGACCAGCACCGTCACCAACACCGCCAGGGTGGCGGCGACGATCCAGCCGCGCGGGTCGGTGATGGCAATGGTGCGGTCCAACTGGTCGGGCGACGACAGGCGATCCAGCGCCGCCTGCCGGAAAATGCTCTTTTGGCTCATGCGGTGACCGGCCGTCCGGCGGGGAGAGGGAGGGGCTGTCGTGCGTGGCGCGCGACGATGCCGCGCCGACCGGACCGTGCCCGGCCGATCAAGACAGTGTGATATGGCCTCAAGGTCTACACTCTCCCCTTGAACACGCCAGTGTGCCCACCCGCGCCGGCGGCTTCCCCGCTCCTCCGGCTGTCGGCGCCGCCTGGGGGGAAGCGTGGATCACGCCCCAACCATGCGGTTGAACTATGGGCCTAAACCTAGCTCGAAAGGGCAGGGCGGCCTATCCCTTTCTTGACCGGATGTTCAGATCAGCGGCGGCGAGGATGGAAGAGCCGGGGGCCGTCGCCGTGCCAGCCACAGGATATCAAGAGCGAAGCTCAGCAGCAGGGTCAGCACCGCCGTGCCGGCGAGGAGCACTGCCCCCGGGGCCGGCAGGGGGGGTGGGGCCAGGGATGCCGCCAGAAGTCCGGCGGACAGCGCGCAGGCAACCCGGCGGCGTGAGGACGGCGGCAGCGGCGCCCGTAGGCGGGGCAGCATCATGGCGGCAGCGACAAAGGCATAGCGGGCGAGACCGGCGGCGAGAACCCATCCGCCGGCCCGCTCCATTCGCCATGCCAACACCGCCAGAACCAGCATGAAGGCGGCGTCCAGTTCCATGTCGAAGCGTGCTCCGAAGGGGGAGGCAAGCCGCTGCCTGCGCGCCACCCAACCGTCAATCCCGTCCAGCGCCAGGGCCGCCGCCGCCAGCGCCACCAGCGTCCAGGCCATGGCCGGCGCGGTCAGGTCGGCTGTCGACAGGGCGGCGGCGGATGCCGCCAGCACCGCCGTCGCCGCCAATCGCACCAGGGTCACCGCATTGGCCGCCCCGAACCGGTTGCCCGGCAGCCGTTCCGGCAGGGCCAGCCAGATCAGGGGTAGGGCGAGGCCATAGAGCACCGCCGCCGCCAGCGGAAAGCGCCACGGCAGCCCGAGGGCCGCCCATGGCGTTGCCGTCAGGGCCGCCAGCACCACCCCGCCACCCGCCAGGGTGACGAGGGTATCGCGCCGTAGGGGAGTCATCGCTCGTGCTCCTTTCGCCCGTATCGCGCGTATATGCGCAAGCGCCGGTCCGCTTTCCGTCTACGCTCAGGGATGCCATGTCGATCAATGCCGCCGCCTTCTGGACCACCGCTCCCGGCCAGGGCGACCTGCGACCGGAGCCGCTGCCGGTGGCGCCGGGGGAGGGCGAGGCGCTGGTGCGTACCCTGTTCACCGGCATCAGTCGCGGTACCGAGGCGACCGTCTTTCACGGGCGCGTGCCGGAGAGCCAGCATGACCTCATGCGGGCCCCGTTCCAGGCCGGCGACTTTCCGTTCCCAGTGAAGTACGGCTACAGCGCCGTTGGAGTGGTGGAGGTGGGACCGGCGGCGTTGGTTGGCCGCACCGTGTTCTGTCTGCATCCGCACCAGGACCGCTTCATCGTGCCGACGGCGGCGCTTGTGCCGCTGCCGCCCGGCGTGCCGCCAGCCCGCGCCGTGCTCGCCGCCAACATGGAGACGGCCGTCAACGCCTTGTGGGATGCGCCGCCGCGCCTGGGGGACAAGGTGGTGGTGTTGGGGGCCGGCGTGGTCGGCTGTCTGGTGGCACGGCTGGCGGCGCAGGTGCCGGGCGTGCGGGTGACGTTGGCCGACCCTGCCACCGGGCGCCGGGCGGTGGCCGAACGCCTCGGCCTGTTCTTCTGCCGGCCGCAGGAGGCGCCGCCCGACGCCGATCTGGTGGTGGAAGCCTCGGGCAATCCGGCCGCCCTGGCCCCTGCCCTGGGGCTTGCGGGGTTCGAGGCGACACTGTTGTTCCTCTCCTGGTATGGCGACGAAACGGTGACCTTGCCGCTCGGTGAAGCGTTCCACAGCCGCCGCTTGCGGCTGGTGTCGTCGCAGGTGGGGGCGGTGGCGCCCGCTCGCCGTGCCCGCCGTAGTCCCGCCGACCGTCTGGCGACGGCGCTCGCCCTGCTGGCCGACCCGGCTTTCGATGTCCTGGTTTCCGGCGAGGACGCTTTCGCCGACATGCCGCGGGTGATGCCGCGCCTGCTCGCCCCGGAGGCGGCCGGCACCGTCCTGTGCCACCGCATCCGCTATCCCGCCGCCGACTGAAGCCAAGGAGCCGTGCCGTCCATGTTCACCGTCTGCGTTCGCGACCACGTCATGATCGCCCACAGCTTCCGGGGCGAGGTGTTCGGCCCCGCCCAGCGGCTGCACGGCGCCACCTACGTGGTCGATGCCGAGTTCCGCCGCCGCCACCTGGATGCCGACGGCGTGGTGGTGGACATCGGCGCCGCCCATGCCCTGCTGAAGGATGTTCTGGCCGCCCTCAACTTCCGCAACCTGGACGACGAGGCGGCCTTCGCCGGCCGTAACACCACCACCGAGTTTCTGGCCCATGTCGTCTGGAGCCGGCTGGCCGACCACATCCGCTCCGGCGCCCTGGGGGCGGGCGGCGACGGGTTGTGCGGTCTCAAGGTGACGCTGCACGAAAGCCATGTCGCCTGGGCATCGTTCGAGGCGGACTTGCCGCGATGATCCACTTTCTGCTTCCGGGTCCGCTCGACCGTCCAACCGGCGGCACGGTTTATGACCGCCGCATGGTGGAGGGGCTGCGGGCGCGGGGGCGGGCGGTGACGGTTCACGAGGTGGCGGAAGCCTTCCCGCATCCCTCCGTCCGCGACTTGACGGCGGCGGAGGCGGTGCTGACGGCGCTGCCGTCCGGGGCGGTGGCGGTGGTGGACGGGCTGGCGCTGGGAGTCATGCCGCAGGCGGCAGCGCGGGCGGCGGCGGCCGGGGTGCGGCTGGTCGCCCTGGTGCATCATCCGCTGGCACTGGAAAGCGGCCTCGACGCCGCCACCACCGCGGCCTTCCGGCAGGCGGAGCGGGCGGCGCTGGCGGCGGCGCGGCGGGTGATCGTCACCAGCCCGACCACCGGCGCCGTGCTGGCCCGCGACTATGGCGTGGCGGCGGAGGACATCCGCGTCGTCATCCCCGGCACCGATCCGGCCCCGGTGGCGCGCGGCGGTGGCGCGGCGCATCTCGGGCCGGGGGCGGTGGCGCTGCTGGCGGTGGGGGCGCTGGTGCCGCGCAAGGGCCATGCGCTGCTGGTGGAGGCGCTGCGGCCGCTCGCCGGTCGGC
>JAEWWF010000301.1 GCA_023396465.1 Pseudomonadota bacterium | reverse complement strand
ACGCGGTGCTCGCCCAGGATCTGCGCCACGCCAGCGGCGAAGGTGCTTTTGCCGGCGGCGCTGTCGCCGACGATGCCGAGGATCACCGGCCGGTCGGCGATGCGCTTCAGGGTGAGCGGCGAAGGGGCGGCGGCGCGGGGGGGGGCGGAAGAGGGGGACGCCAGGGGCATGGTCATCCCCGCCGCCACGACGTGACCACTTGCCGGCCGGGGCTGCCGCCGGCGATGAGCAGGCTGTGGGTGCGCATGCCCTCGGCGGTGGCGGTGACGCCGCCCAGCAGCAGCCCGTCGGCGATGCCGGTGGCGCAGAAATGGATGTCGTCGCTGGCCACCAGTTCCGCCGTGCCGAGCCAGCGCGTGGTGTCC
Organism: Pseudomonadota bacterium; assembly: GCA_023396465.1. Lineage (GTDB taxonomy): Bacteria > Pseudomonadota > Alphaproteobacteria > Rhodospirillales > Rhodospirillaceae > Caenispirillum. Next base: position 13,099 of record JAEWWF010000301.1, on the reverse strand, counting down.
ATGCCAGCCGCCCGCACCGCCATGCGCTCGGTGTTGAGCTGCGGGTTGATGCGGCCGAGGAACTCGCCGCCGAGCGCCCGCACCGCGCAGGCCGCAAGAACACCCTCGGGCGTGCCGCCGGTTCCCATCATGGCATCGACGCCAGAGTCCGGGATGGCCGCCATCAGGGCGCCAGCGACGTCACCGGCGGCGTGCAGGGCGACATGGGCGCCGGTGCGCTGGATGGCATCCACCAGCGCCCGGTGGCGGGGCTTCTCCAGCACGTAGATGGTCAGGGCGGAGACCGGCTTGTTCAGGCAGTCGGCCAGCACCCGCAGCGTCTCCGCCACCGGCGCCGCCGGGTCGATGCGGCCCCGCACGGCGGGCGGACCGGCGAATTTCTCCATATAGAAGGCAGGTCCGGGGCGGAACAGGGTGCCGCGCGGCGCCACCGCCAGCACCGACAGGGCATTGTTGACGCCGCTGTCGGTCATGTAGGTGGTGCCCTCCGCCGGATCGACGGCGATATCGAAGGCGGCGGCCGAGTCGGCCGCGCCCAGGCGCAGGCCGGGAGGCAACAGGGAGCCAGGGGAGTCGGCGCTTTCGCCGGCGACAACTTCGCCATCAAGATGCAGGGTGGCGAGGGCGGCACGCATGGCCTCGGCCCCGGCGCGGGCGGCGGCGGCGCGATCCCCCCGGCGCAGACCGGCATGGCAGGCCAGCGCCGCCGCCTCGGTGGCGGCACGCAGGGCATAGGTGAAGGCCAGCGGCGACGGCTCGCACTTCACGGCGGCGGACGGCCCTTGATCCATCGTCCTTCCTTCCCTGCCAGAGCGTCGTGCGCGCCGGCACCGGGTGGGAGCCCGCCACCCGGCGGAGTGGTCCGCGTGGGCGGGGGCGGTGCGGCGGGACATAGACCTCTGCCCCGCCGAATGCAACACGAAACACCCGCCCGCCGCCCGCGCGGCGAACAGGCGGTGGAGCGCCCGTTCAGGTGCGCTCGCGGCCCTTCAGGAAGAAGGCGACCGCCTGGGCGCGGTTGCTGACGCCCAGCTTGTCGTAGAGGTTCTTCAGGTGGAACTTCACCGTGTTGAGCGAGATGTCGAGCTTCTCGGCGATCTGCTGGTTGGTGAAGCCGCTGGCGAGCGAAGCCAGCAACTCGCGCTCGCGCCGGGTCAGGCCGGCGAGCGGATCGGCGCCCAACTGGCTGACATCGACGAAGGGGAACATCATGCGCCCGTCGGCGACGGCGGCCACCGTTTCCAGCAACTGCGCCGGCGGATCGGACTTGGAGCAGAACCCGGCCGCCCGCAAGGCCATGGCCTGGCGCGGAATATCGGGATTGCCGGAACCGGTGTAGACAATGACGCGCGGGCCGTCCTGGCGGGTCGACAGCGCCTCCAGCACGCCACGGCCGTCAAGGTAGGGCATTTCCCACCCGATGATGCCGACATCGAACTTCATGCGGTCGCAGGCGGCGAGGAAACGCTCGCCGTCCGGGCACATGTGCAGCAGAGTGAACCGATCGTCCCCGGCGAACAGTTTGATCAGGCTGCTTTGCAGCAGCGGGTTCTTCTCCGCGATGACGATTTCGATGGGGCGCTTGGATTTCTTGTCGTTGGGCATTCGCCGGCCGCCTGGTTGTGGTCGTGCCTGCCCGAACCCCCTGGTGCGGGCGTCCTTAGGCTACAGCATGAAGCCCGGAAGGCAAATGCCGTTATGGACCGAAAGTGCGGGGTCCGCCTGCCCGGAGGGGCGGGACGTCGCGTCCACCGCTCCTTCCACGCGTCCCGCCCGCGCGGCGAGCGGGCGGGGCGTGGCAGGAGAGGCCGACTTGACGGGAATGTGACAGTGCCCTTCCGCCTTCGGGCGGCCGCAGCCTGGTGTCACTCGGCAGACAATCGGCGGGTGTTGTCTAAGCAATTGGGGTAATTGATATTTTTAGAACGCCGGGCGTTGTCACATAAGTTTAAAGCTTCTGTCACAAAGGCGACTCCAATCCTGACTACAGTCTGCCCACGCCGAGGAGCGGTGGCCGAGCAGGCTGCGGTCCTCCGGCCCGGCTTCATTAGAGCCCCATCCGCTCGACTGACCAATTGGAGGTCCCCGTGCTCAAGAAGACCCTCGCCCTGGCCGCCGTTGCCACCGTCGCCGTCGCTGGCGCCGCGGAAGCCCGCGACCAGATCCGCTTCGTCGGCTCGTCCACCGTCTATCCGTTCACCACGACGGTCGCCGAGAACTTCGGCAAGGCCACCGGCGGCAAGACCCCGATTGTCGAGTCCACTGGCACCGGCGGCGGCATGAAGCTGTTCTGCGCCGGCGTCGGCACCGAACACCCGGACTTCACCAATGCCTCGCGCCGCATGAAGGCCTCCGAGCTGGAAGCCTGCCAGAAGAACGGCGTCATGGATGTGACCGAGATCAAGGTCGGTTATGACGGCATCGTGGTCGCCAACGAAAAGTCGGCCCCGGAGATGGTGATTTCCCGCAAGGAACTCTACCTCGCCCTGGCCAAGCAGGTTCCGGTCGACGGCAAGGTCGTCGCCAACCCCTACGTCAACTGGAACGAGATCAACCCGTCCCTGCCGGCCGAGAAGATCGAAGTGCTCGGCCCGCCGCCGACCTCCGGCACCCGCGACGCCTTCGTCGAACTGGTGATGGAAGTGGGCTGCGAAGAGGCCCTGAAGGAGCAGAAGGCCGAAGTCTCCAAGGACGACATGAAGGCCGTTTGCCAGCAGGTGCGTGAAGACGGCGCCTACGTCGAAGCCGGTGAGAACGACAACCTGATCGTCCAGAAGCTCCAGGCCAACCCGAAGGCGTTCGGCATCTTCGGTTACTCCTTCCTCGATCAGAACGCCGGTGTCCTGAAGGGCGCCAAGGTCGACGGTGAAGTCCCGACCTACGAAAACATCGCTTCGGGCGCCTATCCGGTGTCGCGTTCGCTGTACATCTACGCCAAGAACGCCCACGTCGGCACCATCCCCGGCATGAAGGAATTCATCGCCGAGTACACCAGCGCCCGCGCCTGGAGCCCCGATGGCTACCTGGCCGACAAGGGCCTGATCGCCATGCCGGACGCCGAGCGCGAGAAGGTGGCCGCCGCCGCCAACGCCATGCAGCCGGTGACCCTGGAGCAGCTGAAGGCCTCCCACTAAGGGTCTTCCGTCGCCCCGACGGCACGTAGGAGTGGCCGGCCGCGCGGCCGGCCACTCGCTCGTCTGCGGGCGTCATCGCTCGGTTCCGACTCGACAAGTTGTTCATTAATCCATACTCGTCGCGCAGCCGCATTTCAGGCTTCTTCCCTTCTTCTTCAGCCGGTGTAGCGAGAGCCCATGCAAGCGTTCACCCTTATCCTCGTCCTGGCGCTGCTGACCGTCGTCGGCTTCCGCCTGGGGCGCGGCCGTGCCGTCGCCGTGGTTGGCGGCGAGACGCGCAAGCTCCACTCCCTGCCCAGCTATCACGGCATGTACGTGGCGCTGTGGTGCGCGGTGCCGTCGTTCGTGCTGTTCGGTCTGTGGATGCTGTTCGAGTCGTCCATCGCCACGCAGCTGACGCTCGCCAACCTGCCGCCGGAAGCGTTGCAGGGGCCGGACGGTCAGCCGCTGTCACAGGCGCGCATCAGCCTCCTGCTCACCGACATCCGCAACACCGCCACCGGCAATATCGTCGGCAGCAGCGATCCACTGGTGCGGCAGGCGGCGGAATACTACGCCGGCCTTCGCGCCACCGGGTCGTGGCTGCTGACGGCGCTTGTGCTGTCGCTGGCGGTGCTGGGGGCCGGCTGGGGCTGGAAGCGGGTGGCGCCGGAACTGCGGGCGCGCAACGATGTCGAGCTGGCGGTGAAGATCTTCATGATCATTTGCTCGACCATCGCCGTCTTCACCACCATCGGCATCATCCTGTCGCTGCTGTTCGAGAGCATGCGCTTCTTCGCCCGCGTGTCGCCGGTGGAATTCCTGTTCGGCACCCACTGGAGCCCGCAGATCGCCATCCGTGCCGATCAGGCGGGGTCGTCGGGCGGCTTCGGGGCGATCCCGCTGTTCGCCGGCACGCTGCTGATCTCCTTCATCGCCATGCTGGTGGCGGTGCCCATCGGTCTGCTGTCGGCCATCTACATGGCGGAATACGCCCCCCGCAAGGTGCGCAGCGTCGTCAAGCCGATGCTGGAGATCCTGGCCGGTATCCCGACGGTGGTCTACGGCTTCTTCGCCGCGCTGACGGTGGCCCCCTTCTTCCGCGACTCGGGGCAGCTGTTCGGCCTGTCCATCAGCTCGGAAAGCGCCATCGCGGCGGGCATCGTCATGGGCATCATGATCATTCCCTTCGTCAGCTCGCTGTCCGACGACGTCATCACCGCCGTGCCCAACGCCATGCGCGAGGGCTCCTATGGTCTTGGCGCCACCAAGAGCGAGACCATCAAGCGGGTGGTCCTGCCGGCGGCGTTGCCGGGCGTGGTGGGTGGCATCCTGCTCGCCGTGTCGCGCGCCATCGGCGAAACCATGATCGTGGTGATGGCCGCCGGTTTGGCCGCCAACATGACCGCCAATCCCTTCGAGGCGGTGACCACGGTCACGGTGCAGATCGTCACCCTGCTGGTCGGCGACCAGGAGTTCGACAGCCCGAAGACCCTGGCGGCCTTCGCCCTCGGTCTTGTGCTCTTCGTCGTCACGCTGGTGCTGAACGTCATCGCTCTTCATGTGGTGCGCAAGTACCGCGAGCAGTACGAGTAAGGAGGCCGGAGCATGGCACCGCACCGCCAGAACGCCTATGATCCCGCCGCCGCCGTGGCTGCCGAGGGCCCCATCGTGAACCGTAACACCGCCGAGATCGTCAACGCCGGGCTGCCGGCCCGTTACCGCGCCGAGCGCCGCTTCAAGGCTTATGGCGTCGTGGCCATCGCCGTGGCCTTGGCCATGCTGGCCACCCTGTTCGTCACCATCTTCGCCCAGGGCTGGACCGCCTTCACCACCACGGTGATCGACCTGCCGGTGACGGTGGAGCGCGCGGTGGTCGCCAATGCCCAGGGCGAGGTGACCGCCGACAGCATCACCTACGCCAACTTCGCCGTCCCTGTCCGTCAGGCGCTGGAAGCCCAGTTCCCCGACGTGACCGGCCGGTCGGAGAAGCGCGAGCTTTACGCCATCCTATCCGATGGGGCGACCTACCGCCTCCAGGCCATGATCCGCGAAAACCCCGATCTGGTGGGCCGCCAGATCCTGCTGGAGGCGCCGGTTTCCGCCGACTTCGATCTGCTCGCCAAGGGGCAGGTGGACATTGCCGCGCCGGAGTCCGATCGCCGCCTCAACGACCGTCAGGTGGGTTGGTTCCAGACCTTGCAGGACCGGGATCTGGTGGACAGCCAGTTCAACACCATCCTGTTCACCAACGGCGACTCCCGCCAGCCGGAACTGGCCGGCATCTGGGGCGCGGTGGTCGGCAGCTTCTACACCCTGCTGGTGACGCTGGCGCTGTCCTTCCCCATCGGGGTCGCCGCCGCCGTCTACCTGGAAGAGTTCGCGCCGAAGAACAAGTGGACCGACCTGATCGAGGTGAACATCAACAACCTCGCCGCCGTCCCCTCCATTGTCTTCGGTCTGCTCGGCTTGGCGGTGTTTCTCCAGGTGTTCGGCCTGCCGCGCTCGGCGCCGCTGGTTGGTGGCCTGGTGCTGACGCTGATGACCCTGCCGACCATCATCATCGCCAGCCGCGCGGCGCTGAAGTCGGTGCCGCCGTCCATCCGCGAGGCGGCGCTGGGGGTCGGGGCCTCCAAGCTCCAGATGATCACCCACCATGTGCTGCCGCTGGCCATGCCCGGCATGCTCACCGGCACCATCATTGGCATGGCCCAGGCGCTGGGTGAGACCGCGCCGCTGCTGATGATCGGCATGGTCGCCTTCGTGGTCGACATTCCGGGCGGTCCCATGGACCCGGCGACCGCGCTGCCGGTGCAGATCTATCTGTGGGCGGACAGCCCGGAACGTGCCTTCGTCGCCCGCACGTCGGCGGCCATCATGGTTCTTCTCGCCTTCCTGGTGGTGATGAACGCGGTCGCCGTCCTTCTCCGCAAGAAGTTTGAACGCCGCTGGTAGGACCCGACATGAACAGCCAAGCCACCGCCGCCCAGGTCCAGCCCGACGCCACCGTGCCCCAGGGCACCGCCGGCTCGCCGCTCGTCGGTCCGGGCGAGACGGCCAAGGTTTCCGCTCGCAAGGCCAACGTCTATTACGGCGACAAGCACGCCATCAAGGACGTCAGCCTGGATATCAAGCAGAACGAGGTGACCGCTTTCATCGGTCCCTCGGGCTGCGGCAAGTCGACGTTCCTGCGTTGCCTCAACCGCATGAACGACACCATCGACAGTGCCCGCGTCACCGGCACCATCACCCTGGATGGCGAGGACATCTACGCCAAGCGCGTCGATCCGGTGCAGTTGCGGGCCCGCGTCGGCATGGTGTTCCAGAAGCCCAATCCGTTCCCGAAGTCCATCTTCGAGAACATCGCCTATGGTCCGCGCATCCATGGCATCGCCCGCCACAAGGAGGAGCTTGAGGAGATCGTCATGACCTCGCTTGAGCGCGCCGGCCTGTTGGGCGAGGTGAAGGACCGTCTCGACCAGCCCGGAACCGGTCTGTCCGGCGGCCAGCAGCAGCGCCTGTGCATCGCCCGCGCCATCGCCGTCAATCCGGAAGTGATCCTGATGGACGAGCCGTGCTCCGCGCTCGATCCCATCGCCACGGCCAAGATCGAGGAACTGATCGACGAGCTGCGGCAGAACTACACCATCGTCATCGTCACCCACTCCATGCAGCAGGCGGCCCGCGTCTCCCAGCGCACGGCCTTCTTCCACCTGGGCAATCTGGTGGAGTGCGGCGACACCGAGCAGATCTTCACCAACCCGCAGCACCGCCTGACGCAGGGCTACATCACCGGCCGCTTCGGCTGAGCCGGGATAGTCCCGCCGCAGCAGCGGTCGAAGCAGGAGAGGCACCGTGGAACAGCGTCCATCCGAGCACACGGTCAGCGCTTTCGGCGATGAGCTGCGTGACCTGGGCGACATGATCGTCCGCATGGGCGGCCTGGCGGAGGCGCAGCTCGCCTCCGCCCTTCAGGCCCTGTCGCGGCGCGACAGCGACCTGGCCGCCCGCGTGGTCACCGCCGACGCCAAGGTCGACGAGATGGAGCAGGAGGTGCAAGCCTGCGTCGTCCGCCTCATCGCGTTACGTCAGCCGGTGGCCGACGACCTGCGCAACGCCGTCGGCGCCCTCAAGATCGCCGCCGACGTGGAGCGCATCGGCGATTACGCCGCCAACGTCGCCAAGCGGGTGCTGGTGCTCAACCAACTGCCGCCGGTGCGGCCGGTGGCGGCGGTGCCGAGCATGGGGCGTATCGTCCAGGAACTGATCAACGACGTGCTCGACGCCTATGTCGAGCGCGACGTGGGCAAGGCGATCGACGTCTGGCAGCGCGACGAGGACGTGGACGAGCTGCACACCAGCCTGTTCCGCGAACTGGTCACCGACATGATGGAGGATGCGCGCAACATCACCGCCTGCACCCACCTCATGTTCATCGCCAAGAACATCGAGCGTATCGGCGACCACGCCACCAACATTGCGGAAACCATCCATTTCCTGGTCCAGGGCACGCCCCTGCGCGGCCAGCGGCCCAAGGGGGCCGACCAGGAGTACAGCTTGCCGGCGCAGGACGCCCCGGCCAAGGACGCGACGGAGTAGACGCAGAGATGAAGCCGCTTGTCATGATCGTCGAGGACGAACTCGCCCTCGTCACCATGCTCCGCTACAACCTGGAGAAGGAAGGCTATCGCGTCGTCGAGGCCACCGACGGCGAGGAAGCGCTGACGGTCGCCGCCGAGAACACGCCCAACCTCATCCTGCTCGACTGGATGCTGCCGATGATGTCGGGCATCGAGGTCTGCCGCCAGCTGCGCCGCAAGCCGGCGACCCGCGATGTCCCCATCATCATGGTCACCGCCCGTGGCGAGGAAAGCGACAAGGTGCGCGGCCTCAACACCGGCGCCGACGACTACATCACCAAGCCGTTCTCCATGCCCGAGCTGATGGCCCGCATCGGCGCCCTGCTGCGGCGTTCGCAGCCGGTGGCGCAGAGCAAGGGCGTGCTCACCTACGAAGACATCACCATGGATCTGTCGGCCCATCGCGTCACCCGCGCCGGCCGCTATGTCCACCTGGGCCCGACCGAGTTCCGCCTGTTGCAGTTCCTGATGGAACACCCGGGCTGCGTGTTCTCGCGCGAGGAACTGCTGAACGCCGTGTGGGGGCCGGACATCTATGTCGAGCCGCGCACCGTCGACGTTCACATCCGCCGCCTGCGCAAGGCACTGAACGGCGAGACGGAGCAGGACGTCATCCGCACCGTGCGGGCCGCCGGCTACGCCCTGGACGCCAATGCGGTGATCGCCTGATCCCGCCGGTCAGCGTCTTTCGGCGTACAACCGTAGTAAGAAAGAGGGGCTGAACCATCGCGCCGGCCGCCCCGTTGACCCCCTGCTTTTAGAATCTTTCTGAAAAGGGGTCGAGCGATGGCGACATCAGGGGATAACGGCGGCTACCAGCCGCGCACCTATGGCGATCAGCGGCATCTGGCGGGGCGCGGCGGTGAAACCCATCAGACGGCGGAAGGCGTCGGCGGCCCGGCGCTCACCACCACCCAGGGGGTGCCGATCTCCGACGATCAGAATTCGCTCAAGGTGGGCGGCCGTGGCCCGGTTCTGATGGAAGACTTCGTCTTCCGGGAGAAGTTGTTCCACTTCGACCACGAGCGCATTCCCGAGCGGGTGGTCCATGCCCGCGGCTACGGCGCCCACGGTTTCTTCGAGCCTTACCGGTCGCTGGCCGACCTCACCTGCGCCGACCTGTTCCAGCGGCCGGGGGAGCGCACGCCGGTCTTCGTGCGCTTTTCCACCGTCGCCGGCAACAAGGGCTCGGCCGACCTGGCGCGCGACGTGCGCGGCTTCGCGGTGAAGTTCTACACCCAGGAAGGCAACTGGGATCTGGTCGGCAACAACATCCCGGTCTTCTTCATCCAGGACGCCATCAAGTTCCCCGACGTCGTCCACGCCGCCAAGGACGAGCCCGACCGCGGCTTCCCGCAGGCGCAGACGGCCCATGACAACTTCTGGGACTTCATCTCCCTGACGCCGGAAAGCATCCACATGGCGCTGTGGATCATGTCCGACCGCACCATCCCGCGCAGCTTCCGCATGATGGAAGGGTTCGGCGTCCATACCTTCCGGCTGGTCAATGCCGAAGGCGTCTCCCACTTCGTCAAGTTCCACTGGAAGCCCAAGCTTGGCATGCAGTCGGTGGTGTGGAACGAGGCGCTGAAGATCAACGGCGCCGATCCCGATTTCCACCGCCGCGACCTGTGGGACGCCATCCAGGCCGGCGATTACCCGGAATGGGAACTGGGCTTGCAGGTGTTCACCGAGGAGCAGGCGGACGCCTTCTGGTACGATGTGCTCGACCCGACAAAGATCGTGCCCGAGGAAGAGGTGCCGGTGGAACCGGTGGGGCGGCTGGTGCTCGACCGCATGGTGGACAACTTCTTCGCCGAGACGGAGCAGGTGGCCTTCTGTACCCAGAACATCGTTCGCGGCATCGACTTCTCCGATGACCCGCTGTTGCAAGGGCGCAATTTCTCCTATCTCGACACCCAGTTGAAGCGCCTGGGCAGCCCCAACTTCACCCACCTGCCCATCAATGCGCCCAAGTGTCCGTGGCACACCCTGCAACAGGACGGCCACATGGCCATGGTCAATCCCCGCGGCCGGGTGAACTACGAACCGAATTCGTGGAGCGGCGACATCCCGCGCGAGAGCCACGAGCGCGGCTTCCGCACCCATCCGGCCCCGGTGGAGGGGCGCAAGCTGCGGGAACGCTCCGAGACTTTCGCGGATCATTACTCGCAGGCGCGGCAGTTCTACATCAGCCAGACCAAGGTGGAGCAGGGCCACATCATCGACGCCTTCACCTTCGAGCTGAGCAAGGTGGAGACGCCGGCCATCCGTGCCCGCGTCGTCAGCCACCTGCGCAACGTCGACGAAGGACTGGCCAAGGCGGTGGCCGAGCGCCTGCGCCTGCGCGAGCTGCCGGAGAAGGCGCCGGTCGCCATGCCGACCCGCATGGACCTGCCGCCGTCGCCGGCGCTGTCCATCCTGGAACGGCAGATGAAGACCCTGAAGGGGCGCAAGGTGGGGGTGCTGGTGACCGACGGGGTGGATGCCGCAATCCTGAACACCCTGCGCACCACCCTGGAAGCCGAAGGCGCCATGATGAAGGTGGTGGTGCCCCACATCGGCGGCGTCGCGGCCTCCGACCAGACCTGGATCGAGGGCGACGAGAAGATCGACGGCGGTCCCTCGGTGGTCTTCGATGCGGTGGTGGTGGCGCCAGGGCCGCAGGGCGCTAACCTGCTGGCGCGGGAATCGACGGCGCGTGACTTCGTCGCCGATGCCTTCGCCCACATGAAGTTCATCGGCTGGCTGCCGACGGCGCAGGCCCTGCTGGAGAAGGCGGGCATCTTCGCCGATCTGGACGACGGCTGCGTGCGGCTGGACGGGGCGGCCGACGTGGCCCAGTTCGTCGCGGCGGCCAAACAGGTGCGCTACTGGCTCCGGGAACCGAAGGTGAAACAGGTCTGAAAGACCTGAAAATCCTTGTGATGCAAACGAAACGGCGGCCCTTCGCGGGGCCGCCGTTTGGCATCTCGATGGGGCCATTCAGCCGCCGGTGGCCTTGGCCAGATAGGCGTCGATCACCTTCACCAGTGCTTCCTGATGGTCGGTGAAGGCGTGATTGGCGCCCTCGATGGCGGTGTAGTCGACGGTGATGTTCTTCTGCTGCTGCAACTTGGCCGCCAGCTTGGCGGCGGCGGCTTCCGGCACGCGCTCGTCCTTGGCGCCGTGGACGATGAGGCCCGAGGACGGGCAGGGCGCCAGGAAGGTGAAATCATACTGGTTGGCCGGCGGCGCCACCGACACGAACCCCTCGATCTCCGGCCGGCGCATCAGCAACTGCATACCCACCCAGGCCCCGAAGGCGAAGCCGGCGACCCAGCAGGCGCCGGCGTTGTGGTTGATCTGCTGCATCCAGTCGAGCGCCGAGGCGGCATCCGACAGCTCCCCCTGGCCGGCGTCGTAGACCCCCTGCGACCGCCCGACCCCGCGGAAATTGAAGCGCAGCACCGAAAAGCCGCGGCGGGCGAAGGTGTGATAGGTGTTGTAGACCACCCGGTTGTTCATGCTGCCGCCTTGCTGCGGATCATGATGCAGCACCAGGGCGATGGGGGCGTTCGGCCGCTTGGAGTGGTGATAACGGCCTTCCAGGCGGCCTTCCGGCCCGTTGAAGATCACTTCAGGCATGGGTGCGGTGAGCCTTGGCTTCTGGCGCGGCGGAAGGGATCGGAACAGGGCGCGCGACGGGATGGGAAAGCCCCCGAGAAAGTGTCCCGCCGGCCGTCGCGGAAAGGGGCGACAGTGGCCCCAGGCAAACTTGACCGGCTTGGTCGGGGATCATATATTCAACTCCACAGGGGCTATGGCCTCTGTTATCTACTGTTGCGCGGCTGGACGCTGGGGTGCGACCCGGCCGTGTAAAACGGGGCGCATATTAGCACACTCGACGCAGCAATTTTCAACAGATTTCGCCGATGTTCGCACGACTCAAGGAAGACATGGACGCCATTCTGGCACGCGATCCGGCCGCCCGCTCGCGGCTGGAGGTGTTCCTGTGTTATCCGGGCTTCCATGCCATCGCCATGCACCGCCTGACGCATTGGCTGTGGGGCAAGGGCGTGCGTCTGCCGGCGCGGTTCCTGTCGCATGTGGCAAAGATGCTGACCGGCGTCGAGATCCATCCCGGGGCCAAGGTTGGCCGTCGCGTGTTCATAGATCACGCCACCGGCGTGGTCATCGGCGAGACCGCCGAGGTGGGGGACGATGTGACCCTGTACCAGGGCGTCACCTTGGGCGGCACCTCGCTGCACAAGGGCAAGCGTCACCCGACGTTGGGCGCGGGTGTCATCGTCGGCTCCGGCGCGCAGATCCTTGGTCCCCATACGGTGGGGGAGGGCGCGCGCGTGGGTGCCAACGCGGTGGTGCTGGACGAGGTTCCCCCGGGCGTCACCGTGGTCGGCATCCCGGCGCGCATGGTGATGCGCAAACCCAAGGGCCTCGAAGAGGATTTTTGCGCCTACGGTCTGCCGACGGAGCATCTGCCCGACCCGGTGGTGCGGACCATGGATGCCCTGCGGGCGCAGATCAGCGCCCTGATGGATCGGGTGGAAACCTTGGAACGTGAACGCGATGCGGCGGCGCCACCGCCGACGTCGGCGCGGGCGGTCCGGCTTCCGCAGGTGGTCGTCAGCCAGGAGGTCGAGGCGGGCGGCGCGGGAGAGGTTTTCCGCTCCGGCAGTGATGATGCCACCGCCCTCGCCGGGGCGACGGACGAAGAAGAAGCGCGCCGCGCTGCCTCCGGCGGGAGGCCAGCGTGATCACGGCGCACAAGGGATCGGGAACGGTCGGAACCGCTGCCGCGGCACCGGCCCAGTGGGAGTACGCACCGTGAGACTGAGTACGAAAGGCCGCTACGCGGTGATGGCGATGGGAGACCTTGCCTCGCACTCGCAGGGCAAGCCGGTGGCCTTGGCGGATATCGCCGAGCGCCAGGAAATCAGCCTGTCGTACCTGGAGCAGCTGTTCGGCAAGCTGCGCAAGGGCGGCCTGGTCCGTAGCGTGCGCGGTCCCGGCGGCGGCTACCTGCTGTCGCGCCCGGCGGCCGAGATGCGCATCTCCGACATCATCCTAGCCGTGGACGAGCCGATCCAGACCACCCGCTGCACGCCTGGCACGCCGGCCGGTTGCCACAACAACAAGGGCCGCTGCCTGACCCATGACCTGTGGGAAGAACTGGGCAACCAGATCTATCTCTATCTTTCCAGCGTGACCCTGGAGCAGGTGGTGCAGCGCAAGGTTCTTGGCACCAGCGGTCTGTTCGGCGATCCGGCCATCAGCGCCGCCGCCCAGTAGGTAACCGCGCTTTTGAGATTTCAGGCCGCCGCGCGGCCATGAAGTTCAGGCCGC
>JAEWWF010000201.1 GCA_023396465.1 Pseudomonadota bacterium | reverse complement strand
GAGCAAGAGCCGGTACCCGGCCGGCCGCCCCGCTCACGGGAAACGGAGGAAAACCATGGCGCAGCGCGTCAAGGAGATCATGGCCAAGAATGTCCGTCTGGCGGACCCGACGATGACCCTGAAACAGGTCGCCAATGCCATGAAGCAGTACGACATCGGCATGATGCCGGTGTCGGACAAGGGCCGCCTGGTCGGCACCATCACCGACCGCGACATCGTGCTGAACGGCACCGCCAAGGGGCTCGACCCCAACACCGCCAAGGCCTCCGACGCCATGACGGAAGGCGTCGAATATGCCTACGAGGACGACACCATCGACGAGGCGGCGCGCATCATGGCCGACCGCCAGATCCGCCGGCTGGCGGTGCTCAACAGCCGCAAGGAACTGGTGGGGCTGATCGCCACCGCCGACCTGGCCACCCGCGCCGCCGTCGAAACCACCGGCCGCACCGTCTCCGGCATTTCCGAAGGCTGAGGCGACTCGACTGGCGCTGAACACGAAGACGAAGGGCGGGGGCCGCGCGGCTCCCGCCCTTTTTCGTTGCCGCGCCCTCAGGGCGGCGGGGCGCCGCGGTCGCCGGGGCGCTCCGGCCCGCCGCCGCCGAACATCCAGCTTTCCGGCACCGGCACCGGCTCGCCACGGCCGGCCCAACTCATGCCCTTGACGGTGCGGATGACGATCCAGAACGCCCACAGCATCAGGATCAGCCAGCCGACATAGGCGTAGCTGAGCAAGGCGCCGATGACCACCGCCGCCAGCGTGCCCCAGAAGGTGCCGATCTGGAAGGTGTAGTGGGTGCGTTCCTCGGGCGTCGCGGTGCGCCGGGCGGAGCCGGCCCAGACGGCGCCGGCGGCGGTGGCGAGCGGGATGAACACCCCCACCAGGAACAGGATGTAGATGTTGGTCACCGTGCGCGACACGCCGACATAGACCGGCTTGCCGGCGTGCGGCCCGTGGGCGCCGCGCGGGGTGGACGGCGGATCGCGGTCGGTGAGGGTTTCCGGCGGCGGCCGGTCGGATAACGGACGACGATCGTCCTCAGCCATGGGGCGGCTCCCTGTGATGCTGCTTTGTCTGACAGCAACACCTGGCGGGTTCCGGTGGTTGGAGCCGCCTCAGCCGCCGGTGGTGCCCGACGGCTCTGGACGCAGCAATGCCAACAGCGCCTCTGGCAACGGTTCGGCGAGGATCTCCTCGCCCAGGCGGCACAGCATCGAGTCCAGCGGATCACCGGCGGCTGGGGTGCCATCGGCCGGCGGAAAGGGGGCGGCGGCAGCGGTCTCGTGCAGCGAGGTCATGACGAACGATCGAATCTTTGCCACTTATAGGTATAAAGCATCCCAGAGGGATCGCCCGTGAGTATTACGGCATTTCCACTACCAAAGGTTCAACGCCTCGTTGAACATCGGGAAGAAAAAAGGCACCCCTGCGTCAAAAGACGCAGGGGCAAGGCGCTGATCGGTAAGCAGGGTTAAGGAGCGGTGCCGCCGTCTGCCGGAGAAGGTGGCGGGTTCCGGCAGACGGCGGACTTTCCCGATGGCGGCGGGTCCACGCGGGGGGCGGGCTCGGCCATCGGTATTCGCGGTCGGGGGCAGACCGGTGCCGCCATTGTTTCCCCCCAAGACGGCACCGGTCCCCCGGACAGGCCCGACGGATGGGTTCGCCGGGCCGGAGGTGTGAGCATCGTGCCGGGGCTCCCGGCGTCGATGACCCCACAGTGCCGCGCCAGCCGCCCGAAAACCCCGTTCGGATGAACAGGGAGAGCGATTTTTTCGCCGAACGGCCGAAAATCGCAAGGATGCACCACGCTTCCCGCGCCGGGAGATCACACCCGCCCCCGGACCGCCCCAGCCGCCCGAGGAGCGCGGCGCGGGGGACAGGAGCGGCAACAAACCGTTGTGCCGGGCGTCCGCCGCCGCTATGGTGAACGGGCGAATTTCCGCTGTCGGCGGAGATCCCTGCTTCCCGGAGGTGTCGCCCCGGGTTCGGAAGCCGCGGTGCGGCACCGTCCGGATCGGCGAACCATCATTCGGCAGGAGGAAAAGCCCGGGCACCCTGTCCGGCGGCCGCCGACGGCCTGTTCGAGTTTCTGGGTCCGAGGCCTTCATGCAGTTTCGCGGCATTCCGATGTCGATGCACCGTCCGGCCGTGTCCGCCGCGCCCACCGTGGCGCCGCGCGCGGCCGGCGCGCCTTTTGGCGCGCCGGTGTCGGGCGTTTCTGGCATCGCCGTCGCCACCGCCGCATCCGCAGCCGGCCTCGTCGGATTGATCCCCTGTCCAGGACGGCGCAGTGTTCGCCGCCGGGCGGGATTGCGGAGTCACACGGTTAATGGTCAAGCGTATGCTCATCGACGCCACCCACTCGGAAGAGACCCGAGTGGTTGTGGTGAACGGAACGCGCCTTGAAAGCTTCGACGTCGAAACCAGCACGAAGAAGCAGAACAAGGGAAACATCTATCTCGCCAAGATTGTTCGGGTCGAGCCGTCGTTGCAGGCTGCCTTCGTCGATTACGGCGGCAACCGGCATGGCTTCCTGGCATTCAGCGAAATCCACCCCGATTACTATCAGATTCCTGTCGCCGACCGGCAGGCGCTGATCGCCGAACAGCAGGCGGAAGCCGCCCGCGAGGCCGCCGAGCAGGATGCCGCCGACAATGGCGAGGACGTCGAAACCCTCGGTGGCGACGAATCCGAGGACGAACCGGCCACCCGCACCCGTCAGCGGTCGGTTCGCAACTACAAGATTCAGGAAGTGATCAAGCGCCGGCAGATCATGCTGGTGCAGGTCGTGAAGGAAGAGCGTGGCAACAAGGGCGCGGCGCTCACCACCTATATTTCGCTCGCCGGCCGCTACTGCGTGCTGATGCCGAACACCGCCCGTGGCGGCGGCGTCTCGCGCAAGATCACCTCGGCCATCGACCGCCGCCGCCTGAAGGCGATCATGTCCGACCTGGACGTGCCGAGCAGCATGGCGGTCATCCTGCGCACCGCCGGGGCGGAACGCAACAAGACCGAGATCAAGCGCGACTATGACTACCTGATCCGCACCTGGAACCAGATTCGCGAGACCACGCTCGCCAGCCGGGCGCCGGCGCTGATTCATGAGGAAGCCAGCCTGATCCGCCGCGCCATCCGCGACGTCTATTCCGCCGATCTGGAGGAAGTGCTGGTCGAAGGCGAGGAAGGCTATCGTCTCGCCAAGGACTTCATGAAGACGCTGACGCCGAGCCACGCCAAGAAGGTGCAGCGGTACCGCGACCCGATCATGCCGCTGTTCCACCGCTTCCAGGTGGACAGCCAACTCGATGCCATGCACAGCCCGGTGGTGCAACTGCGCTCCGGCGGCTACATCGTCATCAACCAGACCGAGGCGCTGGTCGCCATCGACGTCAACTCCGGCCGCGCCACCAAGGAGCGCCACATCGAGGAGACGGCGCTCAAGACCAACCTGGAGGCGGCGGAGGAAATCGCCCGCCAGTTGCGCCTGCGCGACCTCGCCGGTCTGATCGTCATCGACTTCATCGACATGGAGGAGAGCCGCAACAACGCCTCCGTCGAGAAGCGCCTGAAAGAAGCCCTGAAGAACGACCGCGCCCGCATCCAGATGGGCCGCATTTCCGCCTTCGGCCTGCTGGAACTGTCGCGCCAGCGCCTGCGCCCGTCGCTGATGGAGACCAGCTTCCATGCCTGCCCGCACTGCGGCGGCACCGGCATGATCCGTTCCACCGAATCCACCTCGATCCACATCCTGCGCATCATCGAGGAGGAAGGCGTCCGCCAGCGTTCCACCGAGGTGACGGTCACCGTCCACCCGATGGTGGCGCTCTATATCCTCAACTACAAGCGCCAGGCGCTGGAGGACATCGAGCGCCGCTACGGCATCAAGGTCTACCTCCAGGGCGACGAAAGCCTGATCCCGCCCGATCACCGCATGGAACGGGTGAAGGGCGACCGCAAGGAGGAATTCCGCCCCGCCGCCGAGATCGCCGCTCCGATTGAGGCCGAGGACGACGAGGACGAAGAGGACGACGCGACGGAAGCCGCCGAGCCGCAGGCCACCGAAGCCCAAGCCGAGCCGGTGGCCACCGCCGTGGCCGCTGCCGAGCCGGCCCGCAGCGAGACCCAAGCCACCGCCGAAGGAGGCGAGGACGACGGCAAGAAGCGCCGCCGCCGCCGCCGGCGCCGGCGCGGCAAGCGCAACGGCGAGGCCGAGACCCAAGGCGAGACCGACGCCGAAGCCCTGTCGCCCGATGACCAGTTCGATGGCGAGGGCGAGGGCGAGGGCGAGGACGACGCCGAGAGCGAAGACACCGAAGTCGAAAATGAGGCTGAGGCTGAGGCTGACGCCGAAACCGAAGCCGACAACGACGCCGATGAGGGCGCCGATCTGGAGGCCGTGGAGGGCGAGACCGAAGCCGAGGCCGAGAAGCGCCGTCGCCGCCGCTCCCGCCGGGGCGGTCGCCGTCGCCGCAAGACCGGTGCCGCCGAGGGTGAGGAGCAGCCCACGGCCCTGGCCGAAACCGCCGACCTGACCATCGAGCCGGAAGTGGCCGTCGCCGATGAGGATGAGGGCGGAGCCCTGGCCGCGCCGGTGGAGGATGACACCGCCGCCGAGGAAGCCCCGGCCCGTAAGCCGCGGCGTCGCCGCACCAAGGCCGAGAGCGAAGCTGGCAGCACCGAGGCGGTGCCCGAAGCCGATGGCCGGACCGCCCGTGCCCGTGGCCGCCGCCGTGCCGCCGCGCCGGCGGAAGAGGCTGCGACGCCGGACGTGGCCGAAACCATCGCCGATGCCGAGCAGCCGGCGGAAGTCACGCCCGCCGTGGATACGGCACCGGCGGCTGCCCCTGCTCCGGCGCCCCAGCCGGAGCCGGCCACCACCGAACCGGCCGCTGCCGAACCGGAGCAGCCGCCGCAGCCGCCCCGTCGCGGTTGGTGGGAACATTCCATGTAAGGCTCCGGCCTTACGGACTGCCCTCGCACATCGGGCGCCGGAGTTTTCTCCGGCGCCCGATGGCTTTTCGGTCCCTGCCCTGCCGCTCAGACCACCAGCACCGACTGCACCGCCGCCGGATCGGTGTCGATCACCGCCAGCAGGATGCGGCTGGCGGTGTCGGGCTGGGAGCGCCCTTGTTCCCAGTTGCGCACCGTCGCCACGTCGAGACCGAATCGCAGGGCGAACTCGTCCTGGCTGAGTCCGCTGCGCTCGCGGATGGCCTTCAGGTCCACCCGCGCCGGCGCCTGATAGGGCACCGCCCGGATGCCGCAGGCAGCCAAGTCGGCAGCCAGGGCCGCCCGGTCTTCGACCATGGGGAGTTCCGCCACGGCCTTGCCGTCGGTCACCAGGGCGGTCATGGCGCGGTGGGCCTGCCGCACGGACATGTGCCGGCGCACCAGGGCCCGCGCGGCCGAGATGGTGTCGGGGCGATCAGTCGCCCGCTGTAGCAGGTAGCGCGCGGGCGAACCGCAAGCGACCGGGGCGGCGCCCGGGACCCGCTCCAGTCGTTCGAACCGCTCCCTCAACGATGATTTCGTCACAGTCGAGCACCTCCATGACGGCCTGCGCCAGCCACCGCAGGCGGGTGGGGCCGAACTGGTTGGGGCCGATGTCGGCTCCAAAGGTATGCACGCCCACCAGCCGAAGGTAGCGGTCTTCAAAGCGGACCTCGGCCAGCATCATCAGAACGCCGACGGGCGTGGTGATCTCGGCGGTGGCGATATCACCGTCCGTCAGGCTGTCATCCAGCCGCAGGCGACTGTCGGCGCCCGTCCACATGATATTATCTACACAACTTGCGCAGCATTTCACCCCCCGCTCCCGGTCGTCCGCCGCACCGCCGCCAGCGCCTTCAGCACCGCCACCAGGGCGGCGTCGCGTTCGGCTTCCAGGGCCGGCAGCGGGCGGCCGGCGGCTTCCGCCTCCACCCCCGCCACCAGCGCCTGCTTCACCGGCTCGCTCAAGGCGGGGGTGCCGAGGTCGGCCCAGCGGCGCTCCTGCGCCGGCCCCAGGTGATCGAGGTAGGCGCGCAGGCCCCCTGCCCCACCGCCGAGGTGATAGAGCATGTGCGGCCCCATCACCGCCCACCGTAGTCCGGGGCCGTAGGCGACGGCGGCATCCACGTCCTCCACGTCGGCGATCCCTTCGGCGACCAGATGCACCGCCTCGCGGTAGAGGGCGGCGGCCAGCCGGTTGGCGACGTGGCCGGTGGCCTCCTTCTTCACCAGGATGCACCGCTTGCCCAGCGACTCGAAGAACGCCCGCGTGAAAGCCGTCACCGCCGGATCGGTGGTCTGTGACGGTACGATCTCCACCAAGGGCACGAGATGCGGCGGGTTGAAGGGGTGCGCCACCAGAACCCGCTCGGGGTGACGGCAGCGGGCCTGAAGGGCCGAAGGGGGATGCGCCGTGGTGCTGGAGGCGATGGCGACCGTCGGCGCGGCGGCGGCGTCGATGTCCGCCAGCAGCGCCTGCTTGGCCTCCAAAGCCTCCGGTCCGGCTTCGATTATCAGATCGGCGCCGGCAAGCGCCTCGGTCAGCGGCATCACCTGCCACGCCCCCGGCGCGGCCGGCGGCGGCTCCAGCCCGGCCAGCGCCGCCCAGGCGCGCTCCTGCATGGCCGTCACCCGCGCCGCCACGTCGGGGGCCGGATCGACGATGCGCACGGCGTGGCCCTTCCAGGTCAGCAGGGCGCTCCAGCTGGCGCCGATGAGGCCGGCACCGACCACCACCACCGCCATGTCAGCGCCTCCAGGCTTTCAGGGCGGCAACCGCCTTCTCCATGTCCTCGGTGCCGCCGGCGAAGGAGAAGCGCACGAAGCGGTCGCCCTCGGCATCGTCGAAATCCACCCCCGGCGTCGCCGCCACCCCCGTCTCGGCCAGCATGCGGCGGCAGAAGGCGAGGCTGTCGTTGGTCATGTGGGCGACGTCGGCATAGAGGTAAAACGCCCCGTCGGCCGGTGCCAGCCGGTCGAAGCCCGCCGACGGCAGCCCGTCCAGCAGCACCTCGCGGTTGCGGGCATAGCGGGCAACGTTGGCCTGCAACTCGTCGTCGCAGTCGAACACGGCGATGCCGGCGTGCTGCGACAGCGTGGGCGGGCTGATGAACATGTTTTGGGTCAGGCATTCCACCGGCCGCACCATGTCCCGCGGCAGCACCAGCCAGCCGAGACGCCAGCCGGTCATGCAGAAATACTTGGAGAAGCTGTTGATGATGATGGCGTCGGGCGCGAATCCGGCGACGCTCTCGGCCTCCATGCCATAGGTGATGCCGTGATAGATCTCGTCGGACACCAGCCGTACCTTGTGCGTATCGCACCACGCCGCCACCCGCCGCAGCTCGTCGGCCGGCATGACGGTGCCGGTGGGGTTGGACGGGCTGGTGACGATGATGCCGTCCAGATCCCGCGCCCCGGCCCGCTCCAGCACCTCGACGGTCGGCTGGAAGCGGGTGTCCGGGCCGACCGGGATGGCCACCGGCTCGATCCCCAGCGCCTTCAGGATGTGGCGGTAGGCGGGATAGCCGGGGCGCGTCACCCCCACCCGGTCGCCGACCTCGAAGGCGGACAGGAAGGCGAGCACGAAAGCGGCCGACGAGCCCATGGTCGCCACCACCCGCTCCGCCGGCACCTCGACGCCATGAACGCGGCGATAGTGGCCGGCGATACGGGTCCGCAACTCGGGCAGGCCGAGGGCCACCGTGTAGCCGAGCGGCTGACCGGAGGCGAGCAGCGCCTGCACCGCCTCGGCCGCCCGTCGCGGCAGGCCGGTGGAAGGCTGGCCGACTTCCAGATGCAGGGTGGCGCCCCCGGCCGCCTCGCGTTCGGCGGCGGCGCGCATGACGTCCATGACGATGAAAGGCGGAACGGTGCCGCGCTGGGCGATCTTCAGAGCCATGAGACCTGTCCTAACGGCCGACGACCATGCCGAGACCGCCGGAGCGGCTGTCGGTCACGATGCGGCAACTGCCGGGATTGGGCGGGATGCCCTCGGCGCAATGGGCGACGCTGACGAGGCCGGAAATCTCGTCGCGGCCGCTGATCACCTCCCCCAGAACGGTGGCGATGTCACCGCCTTGGGTGAGCGCGCGGGCGGCGATGCGACCCACCGACGAGGCGGCGGCGGCACCGCCGGCGGCGCCGGCGAAGTGGAATTCCTTGACGTTCGGGTTGATGGCCATCAGCAGGCCGACCGGCTGGCGCACCATGCCCGGCTGCGGCGGCGGAGCCGCGATCATCATGCCGGTGCCGGGCGCCATGCGGCCGGTGCCGAACGGCCCGTTCATGATCAGCACGCAGGCAACCGCCGACCCTTCGTTGTCCACCACCACCAGACCGGAGGAGCCGGGTGCCGGCTGGCCCCCCTGGTCGGGCACGGCGCCGCCGCCGCTGGCGGCGGTATAAACCTCCAGCGTCTCCGCCCCCGGCAAACCAGCCGGCGGCACCGCCACCACTTCGTTGCCGCGCATGGCGGTCATCGGCTCCAGCCAGCGCGGGCGGTAGTCGCGCAGAGCGTCCAGCGACAGGGCGAAGCCGACACGGCGGTAGCCCTCCACCAGATCACGCGCCATAAGCCCCTGATAGACATCGCCCACCCCGCGCAGGCGAATGCGGGCGATGGAGGCGCCCAGGTTCGACTGCACCAGAGTCGACCCTTCACCCGGCGACATGCCCTCCTTGTCGGCGAAGGTGCGCACCGCCTCGATATCGTTGCGCAGCACCGCGCCGCCGGCGACGAACTCCTTGGCCAGCGCGCGGGAGGCCGGATAGCCGAGGCGGGCCATCTGCTCCGCCGGGCCGAGCAGGCTCTCCCAGCGCAGGGCGCCGTACTTGGCATGCAGGGCGTACATGCCGCGCGGCAAGCCGGGCACAGCGGCGGGGAAACGGGAAGCGCCGTCGTTGGGGGCGAAGCCGGGCAGAAACTCCAGCACCTCCACCTTGCCCTGGTCGGCGCCATGCACCAGGCACATGCCGCCGCCCAGGATGCCGGCCGACGACGGCAGCGTCACCGCCATGGTGAAGGCGGCGGCAACGGCAGCGTCGGCGGCGGTGCCACCGGCCGACAGGATGTCGCGGGCGGCCAGGGTGGCGTGCGGCTCGTCGGCCGCCACCAAGCCGGCGAAGCCGGTGACGGCACCAATCTGGCCGCGTTCGGCTCCCGTCCCACCCGAGCAGGCGGCTAGGCCGACGGTGGCGGCAGCGGCGAACAGACAGGCGAGACGGCCGGCGCGACCGCGTTGACGGCGCTGCGGGGTGTCACTAGCTTCAGGAGACAACATCGAGGGTCGGTCCTTGATCATGCACATGTTCTTTCGGGCCAAGGCCCGCTGGCGGGAAGCCGGAAGACGCCTCGCCTCCCTGGCCGTGGTCACGGTCACGGCGGCGGCCCTGGTGGTGGCGGGTCCGGCCGCCCCGGCGCTGGCCCAGGGCATGTCCCTGATCCGCGACGCGGAAATCGAAACTACCATCCGCGGTTGGGCGACGCCACTGCTGCGGGCCGCCGGGGTATCACCGGACTCGGTGAGCATCCGCATGGTGCGTGACGATTCCCTCAATGCCTTCGTCACCCTCGGCAACAAGATGTACCTCCACACCGGCCTGCTGAAGCGCAGCGACAATCCGTCGCAGGTGATCGGCGTCATGGCCCACGAAATCGGCCACATCGCCGGCGGCCACGCGGTGCGCATCAAGGACGAGGTGGAAACCGCCCAGATGCTGTCCATGATCGCCGCCGCTCTCGGCATGGCGGCGGCGGTCGGCAGCGGCCGCGGCGACCTTGGCACGGCGGTGATGATGGGCGGCAGCCAGGCGGCGATGAAGAACCTGTTCAGCTTCTCCCGCACGCAGGAAAGCGCCGCCGATCAGGCGGCCCTCAAGTACCTCAACGCCACCGGCCAGTCGGCGCAGGGGCTGCTGGAGTTCTTCGAGATCCTGGGCGATCAGGAACTTCTGCTGACCAACCAGCAGGATCCTTATGTCCGCACCCACCCGCTGACCCGCGAACGCATCGCCACCATCCGCAACGCGGTGGAGCATTCGGCCTACCCGCAGCGCACCGAGACCGCCGCCGACCAGATGGCGCACGCCCGCATGGTCGCCAAGCTGTTCGCCTTCCTGGAAACGCCCGGGCGCACCTTCCAGCGCTACCCGGAGACCAGCACCGAAGTCCCGGCCCGCTACGCCCACGCCGTCGCCTACTACCGCCAGGGCAAGCTGGCACAGGCGCTGCCGATCATCGACGGGCTGGTGGCCGAATACCCCCACGACCCCTATTTCCACGAACTGCGCGGTCAGATGCTGCTGGAGAACGGGCGCGTCGCCGACAGCCTCGAGTCCTACCGTCGGGCGGTGGAACTGCGGCCGGATGCCCCCCTGATGCGCATCGCCCTCGCCCACGCCATGATC
This sequence comes from Pseudomonadota bacterium, assembly GCA_023396465.1. GTDB lineage: Bacteria > Pseudomonadota > Alphaproteobacteria > Rhodospirillales > Rhodospirillaceae > Caenispirillum. The sequence goes on along the minus strand of JAEWWF010000201.1, from coordinate 21,716 downwards.
GAGACCCAGGACGACAGCCTGCTCACCCAGGCCCAGGACCACCTGACCGAAGCCCTGAAGACCGAACGCGCCGACGGCATGGCGTGGCGGCTGCTCGGCATGTCCTACGGCCGCCAGGACAACCTGACCATGGCCTCCTACGCCATGGCCGAAAGCGCGCTGTTGCAGGGCGACCCGGCGCAGGCGCTGTTTCAGGCCAGCCGGGCCGAACAGGGACTGAAGACCGGTGAGCCAACATGGCTCAAGGTGCAGGATGTCAAGCAGCGGGCGCAGAACATGATGGACGAGAAGAAACGCCGCGGCGGCTGACGCCCCCTTGCCAGCGGTCGCCCCTGCCGCCATCATCGCCGCCACCGCAGACCCCTCAGCACTGGAAAGACCGCATGGCCCGCCTGTCCGTCCTGCCGATCCGCCTCGCCACCGTGGCCGCCTTGGCCGCCCTGGCCCTGGGCACCGCCGCCGCGCCCGCCGCGCTCGCCGCCGATGCCCTCAGCAAGGCCCAGGCCGATCAGGTGCGGGAGATCGTGCGGGAATACCTGATCGAGAACCCGGAAGTGCTGGTTGAGGCCATGCAGGCCCTCGACGCCCGCCAGCAGGCCGCCGCCGAACAGGCCCAGCAGGAAGCCCTGAAGACCCACGCCGAGCAGATTTTCAAGGATCCCGGCAGCCCGGTGCTTGGCAATCCCGACGGCGACGTGACGCTGGTGGAGTTCTTCGACTACCAGTGCGGCTACTGCAAGGCGGTCTATCCGGCGGTGATGAAGGCGGCGGCCGACGACAAGGGCCTGCGCGTGGTGATGAAGGAGTTCCCCATTCTCGGCCCGGAGAGCGTCTATGCCTCCCGCGCCGCGCTGGCCAGCCGCGAGCAGGGCAAGTACGCCGAGTTCCACGCCGCCCTCATGGCCCACAAGGGCAAGCTGGAAGAAGCGACGGTGGACGAGATCGCCAAGAAGACCGGGCTCGACCTCGGCAAGTTGAAGGCCGACATGGGCGGCGCGGCGGTCGAGGATCAGATCGGCGCCACCATGGCCCTGGCGCGCGAGCTTGGCATTCGCGGCACCCCGGCCTTCGTGGTCGGCGACACCCTGCTGCCCGGCGCCGTGCCCCTGGAGCGCCTGAAGCAGGAAATCGCCAAGGCCCGGCAGGCCGGCGGCTGACCCCCCTTTCCCCGAAAGGCGCCCGAAGCGGCGCGGTGCGATTGCGCGCAAGAGACGTAGACTGCCGAACCTTCGAGGGGTCGCGGCTGTTCATTGAGTAACACTCCCTGAGCAGCCAAAGGAGATCCCGATGCGCCCGTGGATCATCGCCCCGCTTGGATTAGCCCTCGTGACTGCCGCCTGCGGTAGCACCGACGAACAACGCGCCGCCAGCGGCGGCCTCGGCGGTGCCGCCGCCGGGGCGGTGGTTGGCGGCCCGGTCGGTGCCGCCGTGGGGGCCGGAGTCGGCGCCGCCGGCGGCCTTGTTCGCGACGATGCCGAGCAGGCCCTCCAAGAGCGGCAAGGCCAGCGGCAAACCGCCACCAGCGGCCAGACCATGCAGTCGGCGGCGCAGACTCCGGCGTCCCGACAGGCCAGCCGGCCGATGGTCAACGACCTCGACAACGCGGACGTGCGTCAGGCCCAGACCGCCCTGCGGGACATGGGCCTTTACGACGGTCAGGTGGACGGTCTCTACGGCCCGCGCACCATCCGCGCGGTGTCGGAGTTCCAGCGCCACAACGACATGGCCGCCACCGGCGAGTTGACCGACGACACCCTCGACCGCCTCACCCAGACCGCCGCCGCCGGCACCGGAACCAGTCAGGAGCAGAACGGCCAGACCGCCACTCAGCCGGCGGATCAGGCCCCGGTCCCTGCCGAGCAGCCGCAGACCGGCCAGGACACCGCCACCGAGCCCGCCAGCACCGGCGAACAGACCGGCACCCTGCCGCAGTCCACCACCCCCGGTGACGCCGACGATACCGACCCCGGCACCACCACGGGCACGACGGGCGGCACCGTCCAGTAACCGGCCCGCCGCGTCCGCTCCCCAGGCCCCGGCCCGTCATGCGGCCGGGGCCTTTTGCGTGCCCTGACGATGGAGGTGCTCCCCCGCCCCGTGTGGAGCCTCTTGTCATTTCCCGGCGCCTCGCACACACTGTTCAATATTCTCATCGCGAGGTCCGAAATCTTGAGCACCGCCGCAGCCGCGCCCGACATCCCCGATGCCGCCGCCGATGCGCTTTATGCACGGGAAGCGGAAGTCTTCGCCGCCGCCCGTCCGGTTTCGCGCCGGCTGGGGCAGGAGGCCAAGGCCCACCTCTACGGCGGCGTGCCCATGCACTGGATGGCCGACTGGCCGACACCCTATCCGCTGTTCCTGAAGGAAGCCCACGGCGCCACCCTGGTGGATGCCGATGGCCATGCCTACGCCGACTTCTGCCTGGGCGACACCGGCGCCATGTTCGGCCATTCCCCCGCTCCGGTCGCCGCCGCCATCGCCGCCCAGGCGGCACGCGGCCTGACCGCCATGCTGGCGTCGGAGGATGCGGCGGTGATCGGCCGGCTGCTGGCGGACCGCTTCGGCCTGCCGATCTGGCAGGTCTGCGCCACCGCCACCGACGCCAACCGCTATGCCCTGCGGTGGGCGCGGGCGGTGACGCAGCGGCCGGTGGTGGTGGTGTTCGACGGCTGCTATCACGGCACGGTGGAGGACGCCATGGTCCGCCTCGGCCCACGGGGGGAGACGCTGCCGCGCCCCGGCCTGCTCGGGCAGGTGCATGACCTGGCGCGGAGCACCCGGGTGGTGCCGTTCAACGATCCCGACGCTCTCGCCAAGGCCCTCGCCCCCGGCGACGTGGCGGCGGTGCTGACCGAGCCGGCACTGACCAACTGCGGCATGGTGCTGCCGCGACCGGGGTTCCTGGACGATCTCCGCCACCTCACCCGCGAGGCCGGCACCCTGCTCATCATCGACGAGACCCACACCTTCTCCACCGGCCCCGGCGGCCATACGCGCACGTATGGACTGGAGCCCGATCTGTTCGTCCTCGGCAAGCCGGTGGCGGGTGGGCTGCCGGCGGCGGTCTACGGCGCCTCGGCGGCCATGGCCGAGCGCATGGCCGAGGCCCATGCCCGCGCCGCCGCCGGGGGGCATGGGCATTCCGGCATGGGCACGACCCTGTCGGCCAACCCGCTGCAACTGGCCGCCATGCGGGCGACGCTGGAGCATGTCGCCACCCCCGATGCTTTCCGCCGCATGATCGCCCTGGCGAACCGCCTCGCCGACGGGCTGGAGGCGGCCATCACCGGCGCCGCCCTGCCGTGGAGCGTCACCCGCCTGGGTGCCCGCTGCGAAATCCAGTTCCGGGCCACCCCGCCGCGCACCGGCGCCGAGGCCGAAGCCGCCTTCCGGCCGGGGCTGGAACGCGCCCTGCATCTGGCCTTTCTCAACCGGGGCATCGTCATCACACCGTTCCACAACATGACGCTGTGCAGCCCCGCCACCACCGAGGCCGACGTCGACCGGCTGCTGGCCGCCGTCGACGACGTCCTGCTTCAACTGACCTCCAGGTGATCCTTCCATGAGCCATTTCGCCGACGTCTCGGAGGCGCGCGCCTTCCTGGCCGCCAACCCCGACATCCGCCGCGTCCACCTGCTGTTCACCGACGTGACCGGAACCTTCCGCGGCAAGGCGGTGCAGGCGCACGAGCTGGAGGCGGTTTTCCGCACCGGGCGGCCGCTGCCGACCTCCACCCTCTCCATGTCCATTCGCGGCGAGGACGTGCCGGAAGCCGGCCTGCTGTGGGAGGTCGGCGACAAGGATTGCACCCTGCGCCCCATCGCCGGCACCCTGGTGCGATGCCCGTGGATCACTGTGCCGACGGCGCAGGTTCTGCTGGCGGTCGATCCCGGCAGCGTCCCGGCCATCCACGCCGACCCCCGCGCCGCCCTGGTGCGGGTGACCGACCGTCTGCGCGCCGATGGCTTCCACCCGGTGATGGCTTGCGAACTGGAGTTCTACCTGTTCGACCGCGAGCGCGATCCCCAGGGCGCGTTGCAGCCGGCGCGCGGCTACCTGTCCGGCGAGCGGCCGACCCAGAGCCAAGTCTGCCACACCACCGCCATCGAGGACATGGCGCCCTTCTTCGATGAATTGTACGACTGCGCCGAGGCCCAGGGCATCGCCGCCGAAACCGCCATCAGCGAATTCGCCGCCGGTCAGTGGGAACTCACCCTGCACCACAAGGCCGATCCGCTGCGGGCGGTGGACGAAGGCATCATGCTGAAGCGGCTGGTGAAGGCCGTCGCCCAGAAGCACGGCCTGATCGCCAGCTTCATGGCCAAGCCGCTGACCAACGAGTCCGGCAGCGGCATGCATGTCCACGTCAGCCTCGCCGACGAGGCCGGAGCCAACCTGTTCGCCGGCGGCGAACCGGACGGCGGGCCGCTGCTACGCAAGGCGGTGGCCGGCCTGCTCGCCACCATGCAGGACGGGGTGGCGGTGTTCGCCCCCGGCGCCAACAGCTTCCGCCGCTTCCGCGCCGGCTCCTACGCGCCGACCACCAAGACCTGGGGCATCGACAACCGCACGGTGGCGGTGCGCGTCACCAGCGGCGACCCGCAGACCCGCCACATCGAGCACCGCACCGCCGGGGCCGACGCCAACGCTTATGCCGTCGCCGCCGCCGTGCTCGCCGGCCTGCACCACGGCATCACCGAAGGGCTGGCGCCGCCACCGGCCATCGAAGGCAACGGCTACGACCAGCCGGGCGAGCCGCTGCCCACCGACTGGCGGGCCGCCATCGCCCTATTCGAGAACAGCGTCGTCCTGCGCCGCTACCTCGGCGACGATTTCGTGCGCATCTATTCCTGCGTGAAGCGGTTCGAGTGCGAGGTCTTCCAGGCCGAGGTCTCCGACCGCGACCTGCTGTGGTACCTGCGCGACGCTTGATCACGGCGGCGGTTTTCGGTCAAGGTCTTCCCAACCATAAAACATCGGGAGGACCTTCGACCATGCCGCAAGCCGACCACGTCATTTGCCTCGACATCGCCGATCCGGCGGAGATGGACGAGGATCTGCGCAAGTACCTTGCCGTCTGCGAGGAAAAGATCGGCTTCGTGCCGAACGTGCTCAAGGCTTACGCCAAGGCACCCAACAAGCTGCGCACCTTTTCCCGTCATTACAACGAGATCATGCTGGCCGACAGCGGCCTGAGCAAGCTGGAGCGGGAGATGATCGCCGTCGTCGTCTCCAGCGCCAACCACTGCTATTACTGCCTCGTCGCCCATGGACAAGCGGTGCGCCAGTTGTCCGGCGACCCGCACCTGGGCGAGATGCTGGCCATGAACTACCGCGTCGCGCCGCTGCCGCCGCGCCAGCGGGCGATGCTCGATTTCGCGTGGACGCTCACCACCGCTCCCATCGACGTGAGCGAGGCCGACCGCCAGGGTCTGCGCGACGTGGGCTTCACCGACGCCGACATCTTCGACATCGCCGACACGGTGGGTTTCTACAATTACACCAACCGCGTCGCCCACGCGACCGAGATGATGCCCAACGCCGAATACCACGGGCGGAGCCGCTAAGCCGGGGCCTTCGCCCCGACCGTGCGGGTCATGCCTCCCCTGGTCGCCTACCCGGCGGCCGGGGAACGGGCCGCCGAAGCGGAGGGGTCGAGGGCCTCCAGCATGCGCTGGGTGATGAGCGTCACGCCGGCTTCGGTGACATGGAAGCGGCTGGCATCCAAGTGAGGATCTTCTCCGACCACCAGCCCCTCCGGCACCCGGCAGCGGGTGCCGATGATGGCGCGTCGGATGCGGCAGTTGCGGCCGATGTCCGCCCCCGGCAGCACCATGGTGTCTTCCACCAGCGAAAAGCTGTTCACCCGCACGTTGGAGAACAGCAGCGATCGCCGCACCGTGGCGCCGGAGATGATGCAGCCGCCGGAGACCAGACTGTCCACCGCCATGCCCCGGCGCTGCTCGTTGTCGAAGACGAACTTGGCGCTCGGCAATTGCTCCTGATAGGTCCAGATCGGCCAGCTATGGTCATAGAGGTCGAGCGCCGGTGTGACGTTCACCAAGTCCAAGTTGGCTTCCCAATAGGCATCGACGGTGCCGACATCGCGCCAGTAAGGTTCCGCGTCGGGGGTCGAGCGCACCGCGCTGTCGGAAAAGCGGTGCGCCACCAGCTTGCAGCGGCCGATCAGCGACGGGATGATGTTCTTGCCGAAATCATGGGCCGATCCCAGGTCGGCGGCATCGCTCTCCAGCAGGTCTTCCAGGAACGATCGGTTGAAGATGTAGATGCCCATGGAGGCGAAGGCCCGCGTCGGGTCGCCGGGGATATGCGGCGGGTTGACCGGCTTCTCCACGAAGTCGATGATATGGTCGTTCTCGTCCACGTCGACGCAGCCGAAACCGGTTGCCTGCATGAGCGGCACTTCGACGCACGACACCGTGACGTCCGCCCCCAGTTCCAGATGCTGCGCCAGCATGCGGCTGTAATCCTGGCGGTAAACGTGGTCGCCGGCCAGGATCAGGATGTAATCCGGGTCGTGGGCGCGAATGGTCTCCAGGTTCTGATACACGGCATCGGCGGTGCCTCGATACCACGCCTCGTCGCTGGTCTGCTGCTGGGCCGGCCACAGCTCCACGAACTCGTTGATCTCGGCCCGGAAGAACGACCAGCCGCGCTGGATGTGGCGGATCAGGGTATGGGCCTTGTACTGCGTCGGCACCGCGATGCGGCGGATGCCGGAATTGATGCAGTTGGACAGCGGGAAGTCGATGATGCGGAACTTGCCGGCAAAGGGCACCGCCGGCTTGGCCTCGTCGTCGGTCAGCGCCATCAGCCGCGACCCGCGCCCGCCCGCCAGCACCAGCGCCAGCGTCCCCTTCAGGGCGCGGTTGAGGTCGTAAGCCACATCGATCTGATCCATCCAGCTTCTCCGTTCGGTTAAACGACGGCCGGCGCCCCCAACACGGGGAGACTCGCGGCCCCTGGCGGCGTCGCGGATGACGACGTCCCCATCCCGAGTAAGACTTTTGCACGGCCATCGTCCCCGGATCAACGACAGCCCGATTAAACACCCGAAGCCTCGACCAAGGTCCATATCCTCTTGATCTTTCGCACCTATCCAGGCGTTCTAGACGAAAGTCCACCGGCGAACTGTCACGATTCCGGTATTGCCTCTTCCCGGGAAATGCCGTGAATTACGCCTTCGCGACCGTCCGGCCCATGTGGGACGGGAACGCAGGGGCCTGTTGGGGAACGGAAGTCAGAATGCGCGTACTCATCGCCGCCTCCGAGGTCTACCCGCTGATCAAGACCGGGGGGCTGGCCGACGTGGCCGGGGCTCTGCCGGCGGCGCTCGCCCGCAAAGGGGTGGATGCACGCATCGTCATGCCCGGCTATCCGTCGGTGCTGGCACGCCTGACCGACCGCCGGCGGGAGACCGATCTGGGGGCCGTGCTGGACGGCCACCACGCCCGGCTGATCGAAAGCCGCATGCCTGACAGCGGCGTGCCGGTGTGGCTGGTGGACTGCCCCAGCCTCTATCACCGCGGCGGCGGCCCTTACATCAACGAGTGGGGCCACGACCACCCCGACAACTTCCTGCGCTTCGCCCTGCTGTCCAAGGTGGCGGCGCTGATCGGCACGCCCAAGTCGCCGGTCGGCTGGCGGGCCCAGGTGATCCAGTGCAACGACTGGCAGACCGGCCTTGTCCCCGCCTATCTGGCGTTGACCGACGGACCCGGCGCGGCAACCGTGTTCTCCATCCACAACATCCAGTTCCAGGGCATCTTCGGGCAGGAAATCCTGCCCATGATCGGCCTGCCGGATCACGCCTTCGCCATTGACGGGCTGGAGTTCCACGGCCATGTCAGCACCCTGAAAGCCGGGTGCTACTACGCCGACCGCATCACCACCGTCAGCCCCACCTATGCCCGCGAGATCCAGACCCCCGACGGTGGCCGCGGCATGGACGGGCTGCTGCGGTGGCGGTCGGCACAGCTGTCGGGCATTCTCAACGGCGTCGACTACGACCAGTGGGATCCGGCCCACGACCACCTGCTGCCGGCCCGCTACAGCGCCGACGACCTGACCGGCAAGGCCGCCTGCAAGGCCGCCCTGCAACGCGAGTTCGGGCTGGAGGAACGGCCGGAGGCACCGGTCTTCGGGCTGGTGTCGCGGTTCAGCGAGCAGAAGGGCATCGACCTGGTGCTGGGCGCCGTCGACCACATCCTGTCGCGGGGGGGACAACTGGTGATGCTCGGCAGCGGCGACAGCTGGCTCGAACACGCCATTTACGGCCTCGGCGGCGCCCGCGCCGGACGGGTGGGCACCTGGGTCGGCTACGACGAAGGCCGCGCCCACCGCATCCAGGCCGGCTGCGACATATTCCTGGTGCCGTCGCGGTTCGAGCCATGCGGGCTTACACAGATGTATGCCTTGCGCTACGGTAGTCTGCCGCTGGTCCGCCACACCGGCGGATTGGCGGACACCGTCACCGACCTCCACGACCCCAGCGGCCAGGGCACCGGGTTCGTGTTCGGCGAGGCGTCGGTGGGCGGATTGATCGGTGCCGTCGACCGTGCCTTCGACGCCTGGGGCCTGCCCGCGTGGGGCGAGGCACAGCGACGCGGCATGGCACAGGACTTTGGCTGGCATAACGCCGCCGATGCCTATATGGCGCTGTTCCGGTCGCTGACCACACGGGAATGAGCGGCGACGGGGTCGCGGCGTTTACGCTCTCAGGACACAAAAGACGGATCGGGGAAAGAGCATGGACCAGACGGCGAAGGGCGAGACGGCGGGCATTCCCACCCTCGACATCGGCAGCGTTGACGCCATCAAGCAGCAGCTCAGAAGCTACATGGTCCACAATGTCGGCGTGGACCCGGAATTCGCCACCCAGCGCGACTGGCTCTATGCCCTCGCCCATCTGGTGCGCGGCCGGCTGTCGGAACAGTATCTGGAGACGGCGCGGGCGCAGTATGACGCCGACGTCCGCCGCATCTACTATCTGTCCATGGAGTATCTGACCGGGCGGTCGCTGCTGAAGCACCTCTACGACCTCGGCCTCTACGACACCGTGGCGCAGGCGCTGGGCGAACTGGGGCAGAGCCTGGAAAGCGTGCAGGAGTTCGAGTACGACGCCGCCCTCGGCAACGGCGGCCTCGGGCGGCTGGCGGCCTGCTTCCTCGACAGCATGGCGACCCACCGCTACCCCGGCTTCGGCTACGGCATCCGCTATGAATTCGGCATGTTCACCCAGCGCCTGGAAAACGGCGAGCAGGTTGAGCACCCGGAAACCTGGCTGCGCTACGGCAACCCGTGGGAATTCGAGCGCCCGAACGTCATCTTCCCGGTGCGCTTCCGTGGGCGTCTGACTCACTTCCGCAACGAGACCGGCGACGTGGTGACCCAGTGGGTGGACACCAGCGACGTCATCGCCATGGCCTACGACGTGCCGGTGCCGGGCTTCGCCAGCGATGCCGTGGTGAAGCTGCGCTTGTGGTCGGCCCGCGCCACCCGCGACTTCGACCTGCGCTACTTCAACGAAGGCAACTACATCGACGCGGTGAAGGACAAGACCATCAGCGAGAACCTGTCCAAGGTGCTCTACCCCATGGACACCACGCTGATGGGCCAGGAACTGCGGCTGATGCAGGAGTATTTCTTCGTCAGCGCCAGCCTCCAGGACATCGTCGCCCGCCATCACCGCAAGCACCCGAGCCTCGACACCCTGCCCGACAAGGTGACCATCCAGCTCAACGACACTCACCCAAGCCTGGCGGTGCCGGAACTGCTGCGGCTGCTGATCGACCACTACGACTACCCGTTCGACAAGGCGTGGGCGATCACCCGTGGGGTGTTCAACTACACCAACCACACCCTGCTGCCGGAAGCGCTGGAGACCTGGCCCATCGCCATGCTGGAAGCGGTGCTGCCGCGCCACCTGGACCTGATCTACAAGATCAACCACGAGTTCCTGCAACAGGTGAAGTACGCCTTCCCCGGTCAGCCCGATGTCCTCAGCCGCATGTCGCTGATCGACGATGCCGGCCGCCGGGTGCGCATGGCGCATCTGTGCGTGGTCGGCTCGCGCAAGGTCAACGGCGTCGCCGCGCTCCACACCGAGTTGATGCGCAGCCACGTCTTCGCCGACTTCAACCGCCTGGAGCCGGAGAAGTTCGTCAACGTCACCAACGGCGTCACCCAACGGCGTTGGCTGCTCCAGGCCAACCGCCCGCTCGCCGACCTCATCACCGAGGCCGTCGGCGATCGCTGGACCACCGACCTGGAAGCCCTGAAGGCGCTGGAGCCCTTCGCCGAGGACGCCGAGTTCCGCCACCGCTTCGCCGCCATCAAGCGCGCCAACAAGCAGCGTCTGGCCGCCATGGTGCAGGACCGCTGCGGCGTGACCTTCGGGCCGGACATGATGTTCGACACCCAGGTGAAGCGCATCCATGAATACAAGCGCCAGCTGCTGAACCTGCTGCACGTCATCACGCTCTACAACGACATGCGCGCCGGCCGCGGCGGCGACCGTCAGCCGCGCGCCGTGGTGTTCGGCGGCAAGTCGGCGCCGGGTTATTTCACCGCCAAGCTGATCATCCGCCTCATCAACGACGTGGCGGCGGTGGTCAACCACGACCGCAGCATCGGCGGCCGGCTGCGGGTCGCCTTCATCCCCAACTACAATGTCTCGGCGGCGGAGATCATCATCCCCGGCACCGACCTGTCGGAGCAGATCTCCACCGCCGGCACCGAGGCGTCGGGCACCGGCAACATGAAGTTCGCCCTCAACGGCGCGCTCACCATCGGCACCCTGGACGGCGCCAACATCGAGATCAAGAACGCCGTCGGCGACGACAACATCTTCATCTTCGGCAAGACGGCGGAAGAAGTCGCCGACATGCGCGCCCGTGGCTACCACCCGCGCGAATACTACGACCTCAACGACTCCCTGCGGGACGCCATCGACATGATCGCCAGCGGCTTCTTCAACGCCGACGATCCCGGCCGCTACCTGCCCATTCGCGATGCCCTGCTGGCGGGCGGCGATCACTTCTTCCTGCTGGCCGATTACCAGGACTATGTCGATACCCAGCGCCGGGTGGAGGACGCCTATCGCGACGAAGCGGTGTGGGTGCGCAAGGCCATTCTCAACGTCGCCAACATGGGCATGTTCTCGTCCGACCGGGCGATCCACTCCTATGCCCACGACATCTGGAAGGTGACGCCGCTGGCGCGGTGAGGCACCAACCATCCCCTTCCGGGACAGGAAATGGCGGGTCCGTCACAGATGGACCCGCCATTTTCACAGACAATTGGCCAACCCGACGGCGCCCTCCCCCGTCCTTAGGGGACACACACGTTCTCAAGGACCAAGGGAGAAGACCGCATGCGCATCACCGCAACCGCCCTCGCCGCCGCTCTCATCGCCGCCGCGCCGGTGTCGGCCGTGATGGCCCAGAGCGCCAGCCCGCAGGCCCAGGCGCCCGAGGCGCCGGCGGTGCCCGGCCAGACGGCGGACTTCAGCGAAACCCAGCTCAAGTCCTTCGCCTCCGCCGTCCAGGGCATCCAGGAGGTGGCCAACGAATACGCCCCCCGCCTGGAACAGGCCACGGAACCGCAGCAGCTCGCCGACCTCCAGCAGGAGGCCGAGGGCAAGATGCTGGAAGCGGTCGAGGACGAGGGCCTGTCGGTGGACGAATACAACGCCATCGCCGTCACCGCCCAATCCGACCCGCAGGTGGCGGAAACCATCCGCGGCTACATCGCGGAAGACAGTCCGGGCCAGGCGCAGTAAAGGCGCCGACGACGATGGGCTGAGGACGGGCCGGAGGGACATCCCTCCGGCCCATCCTTTGTACCTGCCTGCCGCCGACGCGCTTCCATCTTGTGCGATAACATCCCCGAAGACATACTGCCGCCGGTTGTATCGCGTCGGGGGACGCCAGCGGCCGATCGGACAACAGCAGGGGATCACGGGCCGGATGGGGGCGTTCACGCGGGAGTGGAAGGGAGCGCTTCAGGACTCCCCGAACATGAAGCTGAAATCGGCGGAGGTGAAGCGGGTGCGCAAGGCGCTGGACGAGGGCGCCGCCATCGTCGCCGACGTCGACAAGCTGGTCGCCCGCTACAAGGACACGCCGACCGAGGCCATGGTCAAGAATCTGGAGGATCTGGCCTCCCGCTTTTCCAAGCTCGTCGCCGCCATGCCGGCGCTGCAACGGGCGGCCGCGGTCTCGGTGCTGTCGGAAGCCGCGCTCACCCGGTTGGACAAGATGATGTCCGGCATGGCCACGGCGTGGGAACATGAGTGGCGGCCGGTGCCCGGCGGGACCGTGTTCAAGGCCGCCGGCCCGTGGACACGGGACTGGCAGGACGCCAAGAAGACCTTCGAGGCCAGGACCAACCGCAAGAAGCCCAGCCGCACCATCCTGGGCGCCTTCCGCATGTCGTCGGGCATCGAGAAGGCGCTGAGCACCTGCGAGGTGCTGGCCCTGAAGCACGCCGACGCACCCGACGACAAGTCCTCGGCGAAGCTGAAGACCGCCCGCGCCGACATGCGCCGGGCCGCCTCAGGTTACGTAAGCGTCCTGAAGAAGGCCAAATCCGGCGACGCCGGTGCCGATCCGGTTTACCTGGAGCAGCTGGACGTCCTGGCCAAGGAACTGGACCGCATCGCCGACAGCCTCGATACCGCCTGCGACGCGGCGGAAGACAAGTGGCAGGTGGCGCCCTACGACCTGAAACGCTGCGCCGCCGCCTTCACCACCGCCACCACCACGGTGGACGGCGCCCAGGTCAAGCTCAAGCAGGCCGTCAAGAGTAGCGGCGATATCGACGCCAAGACGTTCCAGAAGGCCCTCACCGACCCCGCCAAGGCCGTGGCCACCGCCCTTCAGGCGCTACAGAAGCTGGCGGTCGCTGGCGAAGGACCACGGTCGGTGCTGACCCTGCCGACGCAGCAGGTGCAGATCTATGCCCGCCTCGCCCACCGCGACATCGCCAAGGGCAAGGCCAGCGACGATCCGGTGCGGTCGCTGCTGGAGGAGGCGGACAGCTTCTTCACCATGCTCGACCGCGCCCTCGACAAGGCCCTGCGCGAGTGGCAGGGGGCACTAGCGAAGGTGGGGCGGCGCGGCTACTGAGACAACACCTCAGCCGAAGCTGCCTTCGCGGTCGGTGCGGTCATAGAGGCGGTCGATGATCCGGTCGAGCGCCGGGTCGATGCTGCGCGGAAAGTCGGTGCGCCGCCGCGTGTCCTCCCGCCCGACGCCGTTTTCCCGCCACGCCCGGCCGCCGGAGATGACGTTCTGCATGAAGCCCTGAAGGTTGTCGCAGGCCTTGGCGAAGCGGGCGTCGGCGGTTTCGCGCGCCTCGAACTCCTCCCACAGCGACCGCAGGCGGCCGCCGATATCGGGCGGCAGCAGGCCGAAGATGTGGTCGGCGGCGCGCTGCTCGCGCTCCGCCTGACCGTCCAGGGCGGCATCGTCGTAGGCGTAGGTGTCGCCGGCCTCGATCTCCACCAGATCGTGGACCAGGATCATCTGAAGCGCCCGCCCCAGGTCCACCGAGGCCGGGTCGGCCAATTCACCATGCAGCACCATGGCCACCAGCGCCATGTGCCAGCAATGCTCGGCATCATTCTCCCGTCGGGCGCCGCCGATGAGATAGCCGCGCCGCTCCACGAACTTGAAGCGGTCGGCGAACTCCAGGAAGTCGAGCACCTGTTGCAGACGGTCGGGCGTCACGTCCGACATCAGGCATGTTCCTTGGTCTTGTGGAACTGCACCGCCGGGAAGTCTTCCTTGGCGCGATCCAGGTGCCAGGCGTTGCGGGCCAGGAACACCACGTCGCCGTCGTGATCCTCCGCCAGCGCCTGGTTGTTGGCGTCCTGGAACTTCTTGAACTGCACCGCGTCGTCGCAGGTGACCCAGCGGGCGGTGTAAAGGGCGGTCGCCTCGAACCGCACCGGCACCTCGTATTCCGTGCGGATGCGGTCGGCCAATACCTCGAACTGGAGGGCGCCGACGACGCCGACGATGAAGTCGGAGCCAAAGCGCGGCTTGAACACCCGCGCCGCGCCTTCTTCCGCCAGTTGCTCCAGCGCCCGGCCCAGATGCTTGGCCTTCAGCGGATCATCGGGGCGCACCTTCTGAAGCAGTTCCGGCGCGAACGACGGAATGCCGGTGAAGCGCAAGTCCTCGCCCTCGGTCAGGGCATCACCGATGCGCAGGTTGCCGTGGTTGGGGACGCCGATGATATCGCCGGCGAAGGCTTCCTCCGCCAACTCGCGGTCTTGGGCCAGGAACATGACCGGGTTGTGCATGTTCACCAGCTTGCCGGACCGCACATGCTTCAGCTTCATGCCGCGCTTGAAGTGACCCGAGCACAGGCGCATGAAGGCGATGCGGTCGCGGTGCTTGGGGTCCATGTTGGCCTGGATCTTGAAGACGAAGCCGGCCACCTTGTCCTCATGCGGATCAATGACGCGGTCGACCGTCGGCTGCGGCCGTGGCGGCGGCGCCACCTCGCCCAGAGCCTGCAACATCTCGCGCACGCCGAAGTTATTGACGGCGGAGCCGAAGAACACTGGCGTCAGGTGGCCGGCACGATAGGCGTCCTCGTCGAACGGCGGACAGAGGCCGCGCGCCATCTCCACTTCCTCGCGCAGCTTGGTGACGGCCCAGTCCGGCAGGATGCGGTCGAGCTTGGGGTCGTCGAGGCCGGTGCAGCTTTCGCCCTCGTCCGGCATCTCGCCCTTGCTGCGGGACATCAGCACCAGCCGGTCCTTGATGAGGTCGTAAACGCCGAGGAACGACTTGCCCATGCCAATGGGCCAGCTGCCGGGGGTGACGTCCAGCGCGAGGGTCTGCTCGATCTCGTCCAGCAGTTCAAAGGGATCGCGGGTCTCGCGGTCCATCTTGTTGATGAACGTCATGATCGGCACGTCGCGCAGGCGGCAGACCTCGAACAGCTTGCGGGTCTGTTCCTCGATGCCCTTAGCGGCGTCGATGACCATGACCGCGCTGTCCACCGCCGTCAGCACCCGGTAAGTGTCTTCCGAGAAGTCCTCGTGGCCCGGGGTGTCGAGCAGGTTGAAGGTGCGGTCCATGTAGTCGAAGGTCATGACCGACGAGGCGACCGAAATGCCGCGCTCGCGCTCCACCTTCATCCAGTCGGAGCGGGCACGCCGCTGCTCGCCGCGCGCCTTGACAGCGCCGGCCAACTGGATGGCGCCGCCGAACAGCAGCAGCTTTTCGGTCAGGGTGGTCTTGCCGGCGTCGGGGTGCGAGATGATAGCGAACGTCCGCCGCCGGGCGACGTCGCTGTCCAGTCTGTCGGTCATGAAATCGTGAACCTGGAACCGCTGGTGTATCCGTTGCCGCCGTGCGTAGCAGATGCGCGCCCGAGGCACAAGCCGAGGGCGCCACCCGCATGCAAGGCCGGGGCGCCCTCGACGACATGGGGAGGCGCCACCCGACCCGGCAAGAGGGAGCCGGTGACCCCTACTGGACGGCGATGATGGAAGCCTTCAGATCGGCAAGCTGACCGTAGAGACGCTCCACCTGATCGCGCGGCATGTCCGCCATCAGGTCGGCCAGCCATCCGGCATGGCTCGGCGCCACCTGCTGGAACACCTCTCGCCCGCGCGGCGTCATCCGCACCATCAGGGCCCGGCGGTCCCTTGGGCTGACCTGACGCTCCAGCAGGCCGTCCCGCACCAGGCGGTCGACCAGGGCGGTGACATTGCCGTTGGTGACCATCAACCTGCGCGACAGCTCCCCCATGACCAGACTGCCGCCATCGGCCCGGTCGAGCGCCGCCAGTAGGTCGAACTGCGGCAGCGTGATGCCGACCTCATCGCGCAGCCGCCTGCGGATTTCCTTCTCGATAAGATTGCAACAGGCCATCAGACGCAGCCATGTGCGCAGCTCCAGCGGGTCGTCTTGCGACGCCACCGTCTCACAATCGATCATGCGTACCCCTTCCCGGACTCCCACCCCGACATTATACGACCCGTTCAGCCTGTAAACAGGTTGCTGAGCGGGAAGCGCAGGTCCGCAGGCCCCAACGCACCTTGAAGCGCACAACAAACCCCTCGATCCGCTGGGGCAAGCCCCCTATCCCTAAGGATAGACACGATTTTCACCGGTGGAATGGCTGCGGGTTATTTTTGCCCGCTTGCGAATACTGCCGACGGGCGGATGTCTGATACCGCCGCATTGCAACAGCCAGCGCTTGGGCGACTCGACATGCGGCCATCCCCCGCCAGTGGAACTGCAACCGCAAGGGGGGTTCCGCAGCGGCGCGAAATGCGCCACAGTGCCGCCGCCCGCACACGCCGGGCCCGGCCATGCCGGCTCCTTCGCACTTGCCAGAGGACGCCCTCCATGACCCTGCCGATGCGGTCGCAGCCCTTCGATACCCGTGACTTCCGCCGCGCCCTCGGCCAGTTCGCCACCGGCGTCTGCATCGTGACGGCGCGCGACCCGGCCGGCGAACCCACCGGCCTGACCGTCAATTCCTTCGCCTCGGTATCGCTGGAGCCGCCGCTGGTCCTGTGGAGCCTCGCCCGCACTTCGTCCGTGTTCGCCGCCTTCGACGCGGCGCCGCATTTCGCGGTCAACGTGCTGGCCGCCGACCAGTTGGACCTGTCCAACCGCTTCGCCTCGCCGGGCGACCGCTTCACCGGCCTGGAGTGGGAGGACGGACACCACGGCCTGCCGCTGCTGCGCGGCTGCCTCGCCAACTTTGAATGCACGGTGGCGGCCCGCCATGAGGGCGGCGACCACATCATTTTCATCGGCGAAGTGGCGCGCTACGACGCCCGCCCCGGCGAGCCGCTGCTGTACTCCGGCGGTCGCTACGCGCTGGCGGTGCCGCACGACGGGCTGTGAGGCCCTACAGCCAGAAGATCAACACCAGGATCTGCGGCATCAGGATGCGCAGGAACATCACCAGCGGATACACCGTCGCATAGGCCAGCGACGGCGCCTCCGACGGCCGCAGGGCGTTGGCAAAGGCCAGCGCCGGCGGATCGGTCATGCCGCCGGCGAGCAGGCCGCACAGCGTGAGATAGTTCATCTTCAGCACCAGCCGGGCGGCGAAGCCGACGATCAGCAGCGGCACGATGGTGATGAGCGCCCCCCAGGCCAGCCATTTGAGGCCGTCGCCCTCGGTCAGCAGGGCGACGAAGCTCTCGCCCGCCTTCAGTCCGACGATGCCGAGGAACAGCACGATGCCGATTTCGCGCAAGGCATGGTTGGCGCTCGGCGGCATGAACCACACGAAGGGGCCGATGTGGCCGATACGGGCCAGCACGATGGCGGCGATCAGCGGCCCGCCGGCCAACCCCAGCTTCACCGGCGCCGGCATGCCGGGAAAGGCGATGGGGATGGAGCCCAGCAGCACGCCCAGGGCGATCCCAAGGAAAATGGGCAGGATCTGCGCCTGCTGTAACGCCTGGGCGCGGTTGCCAAGCACACCGGCGGCGGCGGCGATGTTGTCGGGCTGACCGATGACGGTGCAGATATCGCCAAATTGCAGGCGCAGGCCAGGGCTCGGGGTCAGTTCGACGCCAGCGCGGTTGATGCGGCTGATGACCACGTCGTGGCGGTGCAGCAGGTCCAGCGAGCCGATGGCATGGCCGAGCACCCGATCGTTGGTGACCACCAGGCGTTCCCATCGAACGTGCGACGGCAGCGCCTTGAGATCGGTTTCCGCCCGCCGCCCCAGGATGCGCACCATGTCGCGCAGTTGGCGCGGCGGTCCGACCAGCAGCAGCACGTCGCCCACTCGCACCGGCGTTTCCGGGTGCGCCACCTGCACGGCGCCGTCGCGCATCATGCGGCTGACGACGACGTGCATCTCCTCCACCCCCGGCAGTTCGCCGAGCGGCACGTTTTCAAGGTTGGCGTTGGTGATCTCGACATTGACCGTCTCCAACCCCTGATGCTCGGCGGCGCGGGCGGCGTCGAAGGCGGCCTGCTCCTGATCGACCTTCACCCGCAGCACCGCGCGCACCAGCACCATGGTCAGCAGAATGCCGGCGATGCCGAAGGGATAGGCGACGGCATAACCCAGGCCGGGCACCGCCAGTACCTCCGGCCCCGCTCCAACAGCGCCCAACATCTGGGTGGCGGCGCCGAGGGACGGGGTATTGGTGGTGGCGCCGGCCATCAGGCCCAGCATCACCGGCAGCGGCGCGCCGAAGCCGACATGGATGGCCGCCGCGACGATCCCCGACAGCACCACCATCCCGGCCGCCATGCCGTTCAGCGCCAGTCCGGTCCGCTTCAGCGCCGCGAAGAAGCCGGGACCGACCTGGATGCCGATGGTGTAGACAAACAGAATCAGCCCGAACTCGCGCAGGAAATGCGCCACCTCGGGATCGACGCGCAGCCCCATGTGGCCCCAGAAGATGCCAGCGAACAGCACGCCGCCGATGCCGAGCGACACCGTGCCGATGCGCGCCCGCCCAAGCAGCAGGCCCGTGACCGCCACCAGACACAGCACCACCAGCCCGCGCGCGACGGGATCGAGGCCGGCAAGCAGGGTGGAGGAGTCCAGGTCCATGGGCGGGAAGGCTCCTGAGGAAAGGGCGGGACGGCGCGACCGGCCGCGTGGTGCGATGCGGTAACGCTAACGCCTCGTCCGGCGGTCGGCAACGGGAGGAATTGTGACGAGGAAACGCGAAAGCGGCGCCCGCGTATCCGGGCGCCGCTTTCGTAGGGATACCGTCCGCCTCCGGGAGGGCCGGTGCGGAGGCAGGTGTTTACTCGCCACGACCGCCGAACAGGCCACCGGCCGCCGGGCGCATGCGCGACAGGGAGGCGAAAGGCGTCAGCCCGGCGAAAGCGGCGGTGGCACGGTGGGCGCCATCGGTCGGAGTGGCGCGGCGCGGCTCGCGCTCACGATCGACGGTCTTCCAGAAGTCTTCGAGATCGTGCGGACCCAACATAGGCTCAATCCCCTCGTCTGGTCTTGGTTCTGCGTCTGTCCATCGCGGCGGCGCCTTCCTCTCTCCGGGAAAACAACGCCGCATGGCGGGCCTTGTTGCACCACAGCATCCATTGCGGTAAGGCCTCGGGTTGACGTCTATACACACCACGGAAACATTTTTGTCAAATGACATCGGATAAAGAAAGATAGTTGCGCATGCGGTCCACGCGCAACCGTCGCTGTCCGACATAAGGAGGGGATGGGTCAGGCCCCGCGATCGGGGACCGGGATCACCAGATCAGGCCGCTGCCGCAGGGTAACGCTCAGGAAGGGCCGGAAACCCGACAGCATCACCTGCACTGGCCCCACCGAAAGGTAGGTGGCGCTGCCCACCACCCGCGCGCCGAGGGCGGCATGGGAGCGTAGCGAGACGACGTTGAAGGCGGAGATGCGGCTGGCCGACCAGATCACCCCCCGCTCGCGCAGCAGGGCGTTGGCGGCGTCCCACAGGCGGCCGAAGGTGAAGCCGCTGCGATGATCGGGGTGGACCCAGACATCGAAGTCCCACGACGCCAGGGCCGCCGGACGGCGCACGAAACGGCAGCGCACGTCGTCCTCGTCGTAAGGACCAAGCACCAACCACAGGCAGCCGGCGATGCGCCCGTCGATGAACGCCCCCAGGCACAGCGCCCCCTGGCCGAAACGGAAGTCCAACACCGCTTGGGTCAGCGGCAAGTCGCGCAGACAGGGATCGCCGGGCGCCACCAGCCGCACCGCGATGGCTCGGCCCCGATGCGGTTTCAGCAGCGGCGCCGCTGGCACCGGTTGCAGCACGAACAGATACCGCTTCAGGCTCAGGGGCAACCGCAGGCGCAGGAAGGCCCGGTGCAGCCAATAGAGCACGGCGGTGCCGACGCCCAGGTCTCCCACCGTCGCCCACAGCCGCCGGGGCAGGCTGGGGCGCGGCGGGGTCGAGGCCACGGCGGTCACGGCATCCCCCCGACCGCCATTTGGGGCCTCGGCGGCGTGGCGCGGCGCCCCCCTGACCCGCGACGGCTGTCGAGCCAGCGGCTCAGCACCACCAGATCCCAGGCGACTCCGAGCCCCCGGCCAGCCCCTCCCTGATGCAGGGCGGTCTGTTCCGCCTCCAGGAACTCGCGGCGGAACAGACCGGCTTCGCGCAGGTCGGCGATGGCGTCGCAGGCCATGGCGCGCAGGGGCGCGTGCGACGTGAGGAAATGCAGGTAAGGCAGACCGAAGCCGTGCTTGGTCTTGGTCAGGATGGCGTCCGGCAGGAATCCCTTGAAGGCGCCCTTGTAGAAGGCACGCAGGCGGCCATTGCGGCACAACCACTGGGGCGGGATCTGGCCGGAGAAGGCCGCCACATCGCCGTCGAGCATGGGGTAGCGCACCCGCACTCCCGCCAGTTCGGCCATGCGACTGACCTTGCGGAGATCGCTATCCGCCAGGGTCAGCCGCAGGTCGAGCCACAAATGGCGATGCAACGGATGATCGGAACCGGCGTCGGCCCAGATGTCCTCCACCAGCCGGCGCGGGGCCAGGGGATCCACCGCCGCCATCACCTCCGGCGCCAGCATGGCCGCGGCGCCTAGGCGGCGGAACACATTGTCGCCGGTGACCCGTACCGGCGCCGGCTGGCGGGCCTTGCGGACGTAGCGGGCGACCTTGCGGGTGGGAGGAAAGCGTCCCACCGGCGACAGCCGCAGCGCCACCGGCTCGATCAGCAGATGCCGCACGGCGGCCGGGATGCGGCCGTAGCGCTGGAATACTGCATCGTCGACATAGCGGGCATTGCCGGCGAACAGCTCGTCGCCGCCGTCGCCGGCCAGCATGCACTCGATCCCGCTGTCGTGGGCGTGGCGGGCGCACAGGAAGGCCGGCACCGCCGAGGAGTTGCCGAACGGTTCGTCATAGGCGGTGGCGACGGCCTCGAAGGCCGCCTCCACCTGCTCCGCCGTCACCGTCAGGATGGCGTGCTCCATGCCGAAATGTTCGGCGGCAAGGCGGGCGTAGGGGGTTTCGTCGTAGCGCTCCGCCTCGAAGGCGATGGTATGAGCCCGCGCCGGATGACGCACCGCCCGCGAGAACAGGCCGGCCACCGTGCTCGAATCGAGCCCGCCGCTGAGAAACGCCGCCACCTTGCGGCTGTCCTCCCCCTCCAGGCAACGGCGCACGGCGGTATCAAGCCGGCGGCGCAGGTCCGCCCCCATGGCCGCCTCGTCGGCGTCCTCGCGGGGCCGGTAGTCGAGCCGCCACCACCGCCGCCGCCGCAATCCGCCGCTGTCCATCACCAGACACTCGCCGGGTACCAGCTTGGCGATGCCCTGCCAGATGGTCTGCGGCGCCGGCACCCGGTCGACGAAGTAGAAGTAGTCGTGCAGCGCCTGCGGGCACAGCGGCGCCACCACCAGGGGATGCACCCGCACCGCATCGGCGGTGGAGCCGAACACCACGCCGCCGGCCACCTCGGCATAGCACAGGCCATGGATGCCGAAGCGGTCGACGGACACCAGCAGGCGGCGGCGTGCCGGCTCCATCACCGCCACCGAGACGGCGCCGCCCAGATGGTCGAGCAAGTCCGGTCCGAACCGCCGCCATGCCTCCAGCAACGCCGCCGCATGACCCTCCGCCCGCGCCCGCGCCGCCAGGGCCGGGTCGGTCCAGCGCGGGTAGCCGTCGAAGGCCGCCAGCACGCCCCCGGCCTCGGCGAAGCCGCCGGCGGCTCGCGCCGTGCGGGCACCCAGCC